>JAGGYX010000150.1 GCA_021162305.1 Thermoplasmata archaeon
CTTTCGGATATAATCCACTATAAATTAAGGAATAAATAAATTGCCATTTATAATATTCTTCTATCTTTTCGCCCTTTTCGTTTCTAATTTTTATATTCTCAACAATCTTACCGTTTACAGGAACTAGACTTCTTTTTAAGAAAGAAATTTTTCCATATTTTTTGTCAAATTCCTCTTTAGCTTTAAGAAATGAATTAGTAAGTTCACTTGAAATCACATTGTCCAATTTAAGTTGTTTAGTCATGTTCTCTCCTTTTGAATTTTTTAAGTTCCTTTCTCATAAATAATTCAAATTGTTTTGATAAGATAATGCCTTTTTCTTCACAGTATTTTTTATATTCATCATAAACTTTAGCATCAACCGACAGGGTTACTCTTTTGTTTGTCATATTTTAACCTCTTTATGTATTGTTATTGATATATACATACGAGTATTTAAAAAATTTTCTTTATGCATTTTTGCATTAAAAATCTTGCGTCATCTCATGATTCCAAAGCATGCATCAAAGCTTTTTCCGCATGTATGGTAGCGGTGTCAAGCAATTTTTTGCTTACATGCTCCTGTTGCAGAATTAAAGGCAATTCAGTGCATCCAAGTATTATTCCATCCACTTCGTTATAGCTTTCTACAATTTCAAGCAATCTTTTCCTGCTTTTTTCTTTTACAATTCCTTTTGCAAGCTCATTGAATATTATTTCATTCACAACTTTTCTTTCCTCCTTGCTCGGCACAACAATTTCTATGCCATTTTTTTCATATTCATTTTTAAAATACTCTGATTCCATAGTAAAGATTGTTCCAAGCAAAAGAAGCTTTCTCAATCCATATTCTTTTGCTTTTTCAATTGTTGCATCAATTATTGAAATCACTGGCAATGGCGATGCATCAGCTATTTCATCAAAAAATATATGGGGTGTGTTGGCAGATATTATTGCAAAATCTGCCCCAGCTTTTTTCAATGCTTCCAATGCCTTTAAAATTTCTTCCGGTGCATTTTTTCTTTTAACTGCCTCAGAAAATTTTCCAAAAGAAAGACTATAAATTATTATTTCAGGAAAATTGTAATTGCCTTTGATTTCATAATATCTTTTCACAATATGGTTATAATAAAGAATGGTTGATTCTGGACTCAATCCTCCGACAACGCCTATTTTCTTCATAATTTTTTCAACTCTTCTTCAAGCTTCCTTATTTTTTCCCTAACTTTCTCAAGCTTCTTTTCATATTTTTGCTTTAATTTCTCATATTTTTCTTTTTTCATTTCATGTTTCTTCTCTTCCAATTCTTTCAAAGATTCTTTTATAGAAGCTCTTTCCATGTTCAAGTCCTCAATTTTATCCATGATTTTCTCTTTTTTGCTTGCCATAATGGTAATACACTTTTATAAGAAAAACTTTATTATTGTGATTAAAAGGTTGCTTGGCTACGGTTATGAATCGAATGTATATCTTATCCTGGATAAAAAAACGGCTTTAATTGATACAGGCACAGGATGGGAAACAGATAATTTAATAAAGGAAATAGAGGAGTATACAAATAAAATCGATTTCATCATACTGACGCACGAACATTTTGACCACTGCGGCGGCGCAGCAAGGCTGAAGAATTATTTTAATGCCAAAATTGCAATGCATGAAGAGGGTAGCATTTTCCTTGAAAGAGGAATGATGTCAGAATTTTTTAATGCAAGAGTTAGAAAAGCCAATGTCGATATCAAGTTGCACGGGGAAGAAATTATCGAGCTCGGAGAGCATAAGCTTCATGTTATTTATACGCCAGGTCATTCAATGGGAAGTATATGCTTATATGAGCCAAACAAAAAAGTTTTATTTTCTGGAGATACAATTTTTTTATATGGCGGCATAGGAAGAACGGATTTTTATGGAGGAAATGAAATGCTACTTAAAAAATCCATACAAAAAATTTCGAGATTGAGTGTGAAAGCATTGTACCCCGGACATGGAGAATATGATGAAGAAAACGGAGCATTCCACATAAAGCTGGCAATGAAGAATTTCAATCTTCTATAATTGGCTTATATGAGGAAAGTTTATCCAAAGCTTCTTCAATATTTTCTATTTTTGTCACGAGATAATATGAAATTTTATACTCATTTCCTTCTTTCTTACTCACTTTCATTATGTATCCGTTCTTTCCCTCATATATTATTTCTTTCTTTACTTCTTCTTTTTCTTCTTTTTTCTCTTCCTTCTTTTCTTCTTCCTTCTTTTTTGTTAAGCCTTCGTCAATCATTCTTTCTATTTCTTTCAAACTTTCTTTTGCTCTCTTCTCCCATCTCTTCTCCTTTACCTTATCTTCATTTCCGCCAAAATATTCTTCTTCAAGCTTCTTTTTTTCTTCATGTGGAAGAGAAAATTCTGGAACAGCAAATTCCTTAGCCATAATTTTTATCCTTGCATTATTTAAAAATTTAACTAACCATTAAATGTTTCCGAGACCAAATTGCTTTAATAACTTGCGTTGCATTTTCTTGCTTGAAAAGCTTTTCATCATTTTCTTTGACATGTTGTATTGTCTCAACAATTCCTTTACATCTCTTGCCTCCACTCCTGCCCCCCTTGCAATTCTTTTTATACGAGATGCTTTTATTATACTCGGATTCTCCAATTCTTGCCTTGTCATGGAATCCATTATAACCTTATATTTCTGCAATTTTTTTTGCGTTTCATATATTTGCTCATCTTTCATTTTCCCTCCAAAAGGAAGCAACTCAGCAATCTTCTGAAATGGACCCATGTTTGATAAAGCCTCCATCTGCTCATACATGTCAACAAGCGTAAACTTGCCAGAAAGCATTTTCTTCGCTGTCTCTTCCATCTTCTTTTCCTTTCCCTTCATTGCCTCTCTTGCCTTCTCCATCAGGGTTTCAAGGTCACCCATTCCGAGAAGGCGAGATAAAAAGCGAGATGCATCAAATTTCTCAATGTCATCAATATGCTCCCCAACTCCAATAAAAACAATTGGAGCGCCAGTGGCGGCGACAGCTGAGAGGGCGCCGCCGCCCTTCGCCGTGCCATCCATTTTGGTGAGGACAACACCTGTTATTCCTATGGCGTCGTTGAATGCTTTTGCCTGTTTTCCAGCCTGCTGACCTATGGAAGCATCGATTACAAGTAGTTTTTCTTCTGGTTTAACAATTTTTGCGATTTTTTCCATCTCTTTTATTAAATCTTTTTCCAAGGAATGTCGACCTGCGGTATCGATTATTATCACATCATATTTTGAGAATTTTTCAAGTCCTTCCTTCACAACTTTTACTGCATCCTTTCCTCCACCATAAACAGGAACATCTATATGAGAGGCAATTTGAGAAAGCTGTTCATAGGCGGCTGGACGATGGACATCGGCGGCTATCAAAGCAACCTTCATACCACGCTTTTGAAAATATCTGGCAATTTTCCCGCATGTTGTTGTTTTTCCCTGTCCATATAATCCAACCATCATTATTTTCTGCTTTTTTAATGGTAGCTCCTTTCCTTTTCCAAGTATTGAAGAAAGCTCTTCATACAATATCTTCAAAACATGCTCTCTATTGCTCATTCCTGCCAGAGGCTTCTCTTCTAAAGCTCTTTTCTCTATTTTTCTCGATACTTCTAAAACAAGCTTTACATTTACATCTCCCATTATCAAGGCACGTTGAATATCTTTTACAACTTCCTTTACAACATCTTTATCAACGAATGGTGCATTAACGACACGGCGGAAAGCACTTCTTAAAGATTCGCCAAAGCTCTTTAGCATTGATTGTATATGGCTTCGTGTTAATATATTTTTACCATATTGTAAATGCTGCCAGCAAAAGCAAGCCAGCTATATAAAGCAGCAAAGCCTTTTTAAGCTTCTCTGCATCCCATGTCTCCTCCATGATTTTTTAACATTCAATTATTTAAAAGGGTGACAGGGGGCAAATCGAGTATAAAAATTTTTGCATGCGAGGGGCCGGATTCGAACCGGCGATGGCCTACGCCAGCAGATCTTGAGTCTGCCGCCTTGGACCTGGCTTGGCTACCCTCGCTCAATTCAATATGCATGGCTGATTTTTAAATTTTTACGAAAAGGAAGGCAAGGAAAAAAGAAATGAAAATAATTGAAATGATGATAAGCAGTAAGGCGAGTTTTCTGTCGCCAGTTATTATTATTGGTATTGGTCCTATAAGAATGAGTCCTCCTTTCTTTTCTTTTATCTCATATTCTCCTTCGTGAATGAATTCAGAAGGAAATGAGAATGCGAAAACAAGCATTGCAATTAAAATCAAAATTATGCCTACAAACATGAAAATTCCAGTTCCATAAATGAATGGAAATATTATAAATAAGCCTGCTCTTGCTTCTCCAATTAAAAAAGATGCAAATATGAAAGCAATGCCAGCAATAAATATAGCTATCGATGCATTCCTACTTACCATATCTCCTCTGCCTCCTCTGATATGATTGTATTGCTCTTAAAAAATCTGTTTTCTTTAGAGCTGGCCAGTAAACATCTGTAAAATATAGTTCCGAATAGGCGAGTTGCCAGAGCAGAAAATTTGATATTCTTTCCTCTCCAGATGTTCGTAAAATTAAATCCGGGTCTGGAAATGGTAGGGAGGAGGTATAGAGATAAGAAGCAACCCTTCTTTGATTTATTTCATCTACTCCTATTTTTCCATTTTTAACATCCATCGCTATCTTTTTTATTGCCTCAGTTATTTCCTCTCTTCCTCCATATCCTATTGCAATATTAAAGTAATATCTATCATAATCCTTGGTTTTTTCCATTACCATTTCAGCAGCTTTCCTGACGTGTTCTGGAAGCAAATCCATTTTCCCTATCACTCTAATTCTAACTTTATTTTGATGTATTCTCTCGTCGTTGGCAAGTTTCTTCAAATCCTTTTCGAACATATTCATCAAATGCTCCACTTCTTCCTTTGATCTCTTAAAATTGTCTGTTGAAAATGCAAATACAGTTAAAACTTTTACACCAATTTCACGACACCATTCAACAACCTCTTCAAGCTTGTCCTTTCCCATCTCATGTCCTTTTGTAGGAGAAAATCCCTCCATCAAAGCATATCTCCTGTTTCCATCCATGATTATTGCAATATGATTTGGTATTTTTCCCTTTTTTACTTCCTCCATAATTTTTTTTGCTATGATTTTATCCATTTCTTTTCTTACCAGCCGAAATAGCTTATTCTGTGTTATCTCCTTTATAGCCCTCCTTGCAAATCTCGTTTTTATCGCTTTCTCACCCAGCTTTTCAAATTTTTTAATTACCATCTTCAATTTTCATAAGAGCCTTGTATATATAATTGATGCAAACTTTTTTATTTCATTTTCTATTTAATTTCATGAAGAAAGCAATCATAATTGTGAGTCTGTTACTTCTTGTGCCATTTATTTCAAACATAAATGCAAATGTAGCCACGCAACAGAGCCATACAGTCATGGCGGAACTTGGCGCCGTGAGCTGGTGCCCGCATTGCCCGGCTGGCTCAGAAAAAATGTATGAGTTGTTCAATTCAGGAAAATACAATTTTTATTATGTTACCCTTGTGTATGACAAAAACCCTCTCGCTCAGGATAGAGGAAAATGGCTGAATGATGTTTATATTCCAATGTTATATGTAGATGGTGGATACATAGTGGCTGATAACAGCAACAATAACTTCGAAAATGCAATTGCAGAGGCGGAGCAAAGAACGACGCATCCTGTTTCAATAGAAGTAAATGCTGAATGGAAAGGAGAAAACGTTATAGAAGTGAGCGTGGATGTTACCAATGATGGTAGCACACCATATTTTGGGCATTTAAGGGCGTATATAACAGAGATTACATCCCGCTGGAACGATGAAGCAGGCCTGCCATTCCATTATGCATTTTTGGATTTTGCCATCAACAATTACATTTTTGTCATGCCTCATAAGACAACGCATGTTACAGCTACATGGGATGCTTCTCACGCCAGCAAGGGAATGGATTTTTCTGGAATAAGTAATGGCAATATAATGGTTGTTGCATCTATAGCTCACTGGATGCCTCACCTGGGGAAAAATCCATGGGAAAAGCCAGCCACAAGCATATATTTCCTTGCCCAATATGTCGATGATGCAGATGGAATAGCCATATAGCCCTATACTTTATAGGCACAAAACAATTATATATAGGCAGGCGTTTATAATCATGAAAAAATTGGCTGTATTTGCAGCAGTGCTTTTTTTATTGCCAGTAGCAAATTCAAAAATACTGGTAGAGGTGGCTGTAAAAGATGATGAGGAAAGCAATGCATATGATGACATTCAAAGTTCTTTTGATACCCTCGATGCGCTAATTCTATGATACTCCAATAATATTGCCATCTCCATCCACATTTATTTTCTCTGCATTTGGCTTTAATGGAAGTCCTGGCATTGTTGTTATTTTTCCTGTTATTGGAACGAGGAAGCCTGCTCCAGCGGAGATGCGTATTTCCTTTATTGTGATTTTGAATCCTTCTGGTCTTCCTCTCAGGGCAGGGTCATCAGCTAAGCTGTAAGGTGTCTTTGCCATGCATATTGGAATGTTTTCAAGTCCAAGCTTTTTTATTATCCTTATGTCATCTTCGGCAGTAACGCTATAGACAATTCTGGCAGCTCCGTAAATTTTCTTTGCTATTGCTTCAATTTTTTCTTTAACCGACATGTCCAAGGAATAAAGATACTCAAATTTTGCCTTTTTTTCATGAAGCAGACTGACCAATTTTCCAGCAAGTTCTATGCAGCCCTCTCCTCCCATGCTATATGGCTCTGCAACTGCAAATGGTATGTTTCTGTCATTGCAGTATTTTTCGACTTCCATTATTTCTTTTTCATCATCTCCTTCAAATTTATTCAATGCTATTATAAAGGGTATGCCAAATATTTCAATGTTTTCAATATGTTTCTCCAAATTTTTTATTCCCTTTCTAATAGCTCTTATGCTTCTTTTCCTTTTTGCTTCCCGTAGGCTCATTCCTCCATGCCATTTCAATGCTTTTAATGAAACAACAATTACAACTGCATCTATGCTTATGCCCAATCGAGAAACTATGTTGAAAAATTTTTCTGCTCCCAAGTCAGTTCCAAAACCTGCTTCTGTGACAAAATAGTCTGCAAGCCCTATTGCCATTTTCGCAGCGACTATGCTACTTGTTCCATGGGCTATGTTGGCAAAAGGTCCTCCATGAACAAAAGCTGGAGTAGTTTCGAGAGTTTGAACAATATTTGGTTTTATTGCATCTTTAAGCAAAGCTGTCATAGCCCCAACTGCCTTTAAATGCTTCGCTGTTATCGGCTCTTCATTATATGAATATGCAGCAATAACTTTTGAAAGTCTTTTCTTCAAATCATCAATGTCATTTGAAAGACATAAAATAGCCATTACTTCTGATGCAGCAGTTATGGAAAATCTGTCTTGGCGAGGCACTCCATCTTTTGGTCCTCCTAAGCCAACGACGACATTACGCAAATTTCTGTCATTCATATCTATGACACGGGGCCATACAACATAACGTGGGTCAATATGAAATGAATTTCCGTGATATATGTGATTATCAACTAAAGCAGAAAGCAGGTTATGGGCTATTGCAACTGCATGCATATCTCCATTGAAATGTAAATTAATGTCATCAGATGGAACAACCTTGCTCCTCCCGCCGCCTGTGCCGCCGCCCTTTATTCCCATGATGGGACCAATGCTTGGCTCTCTGATGGAAACGACAGCTTTTTTTCCAAGCTGGCTCAATGCCTGAGCTATTCCAATTGCCATTGTTGTCTTTCCTTCTCCCTCTGGCGTGGGATTAATTGTTGTTACGAGTATGCTCTTTGCTTTCTTTCGAGCTCTTTTCAAAACATCCAGTGAAACCTTTGCCTTATATCTTCCATATGGGATGAGTTCCTTCTCTTTTATCCCTAATTTTTTTGCGACCTCGCTTATTTCAAGCATATTGCTAATGGAATAACTATTTTAATTTTTATTGAATTATCTATGTGGAAATAAAATCGAAAAAGCTGAAGGGAAAGAGGATAATATATGCGATAACAGGAAGCATTGCGTGTAGCGAGGCAATAAAAATAGCAAGAGAGTTGCGACGCCACGGGGCAGAGATTATTCCTGTCATGAGCAGAGAAGCTTCTCGTGTCATAACACCATATGCATTTGAATTTGCTTCTGGCAATAAACCCATTACAGAGCTATCTGGAAAAGCAGAACATTTAATAAAAGCGGATCTAATGCTTATAGCCCCATGCACTGCAAACACGATTGCAAAAATTGCAAATGGAATTGCTGACAATGCCGTCACAACATTTGCTCTCGCTAACAAAAAAATTTTGGTTGCACTGGCAATGGATGAATCAATGTATAAAAATAGCGTGGTAAGAAAAAATATTGAAAAATGTAAAAAGCGTGGTATCCTGTTCATAGAGCCGAAAATGGAGGAGGGAAAAGCAAAGATGGCAGACATGGAAGTTATCGTCGAAGCTGTTATTAGGGCTATAAGAAAAAGCATTGATAAAAAATTGCTTATAATTGGAGGAAATACAATGGAAGCCATAGATAGCGTTAGAGCCATAACAAATTTTTCATCTGGTAAAATGGCTCTTGCCTTAATAAAAGAAGCATATGAGAGAGTTGCCAGCATCGAGACATGGCTTGGCAACATTGATTGCCCGAGATTCATAAAAAATTGTAAAAAATTCAGAAATATTGAAGAGCTAATTTCTTTAATAAACAACGCGGGAAAATA
>JAGGYX010000002.1 GCA_021162305.1 Thermoplasmata archaeon
ATTCAATCAATTTATCTCTCCATTTCGTTTAATTCTTCTTTGTTAAATGCAACCATAGAAAATGGAAATGCTTTTAATACTTTTATACCTGTTATAAATAATTCTACAGGAATAATACAGATAACAGCATTCAATTTTACAAAAAATGGAATACTGGCGAACATCACATTTTCAACTCTTCAAGGAGGAATAGCAAACATTTATGTTTCATCAGTTACTGCAATAGATAAAAATTTCACCACGGTTTATACTCATAATGAAAATGCAACAGTAGAGATATTAATAGATGATATCCCGCCAACTACGACGTTACAGCATGGAATGCCATATTACAATGATTATATTACCTCTTCAACACCACTGTATATCAACGCTACCGATGCAGGCTCAGGAGTAAAAGAAATACATTATATCATAGATGGAACAGAATATATCGCATATGGCAATACTACAATATATCTAACAGGCGATGATGGATGGCATACAATAAAATATTACAGCATTGATAATGTGGACAATAAAGAAAATATGACAAACATCTCATTTTATCTCGACAACACTCCGCCAACTACAACATTGGAGTATGGCTTACCATATTACAATGATTATATTACCTCTTCAACACCACTGTATATCAACGCAAGCGATGATGGAGCGGGAGTAAAAGAAATACATTACATCATAGATGGAGTTGAGCATATAGCATATGGAAATGTTGTAATAAATATAACAGGCGATGATGGATGGCATAATATTGAATATTACAGCATCGATGCTTTAGGAAATGAAGAGCAGCATCATGTAGCGATGTATTATCTTGACAATACTCCACCAACAACAAGCATTCAGTTTGGCTTGCCATATTATTACAATGGTAATCATTGGGTGACAAGTGACACGCCATTGTACTTCAATGCAACTGATGATTCAGGAATAGCAGCAACATGGTATCGCATATATAATGGAACAGCATGGTCTAACTGGAGTCAATGTACAGCATCCTTCTCTCTTTCTGCGGATGGTATGAATTATATAGAATTTTACAGCATTGACAATGTAGGAAATGAAGAACAGCATCATAATGTAACTGTATACGTTGATAACAATCCTCCTGTTGTGCATTATTCTGTTGAACCTTCTTCTCCAGATGGAGAAAATGGATGGTATAGGATGAATGTTAACTTTAATTTAACTGCATACGATAATGAATCAGGATTGGCAGAGATTATGTATAAAATAAACAATGGAATCTGGCAGCTTTATAATGGAACAATTGAATTTACAAATGACGGCGAATATACAATACAGTTTTATGCAAAAGATAATGTGGAAAACAACAATTCCAACAGCATCCTTATAAAAATTGACAGAGTTTCACCAAGTTCAAGATGTGACTTTTCTGGGAAATATTCCAATGGAAAATATACAACAGATGTTACAGTTACAATTACTGCTTCCGACGCTCATGCTGGAGTGAAAGAAATATATTATAGTGTTGATGGCGGCGCTTGGCACAAGGTGAGCGGAGCAAAAGCAACAACTGTTGTTACCTCAGAAGGGGCGCATACAGTTGAATATTATGCAGTAGATAAAGCAGGAAATGAAGAACAGCATCATGTTGCTGCATTTACCATTGAGAAAAATAAGCCTCCTATTGCTTCATTTGAATATACACCATTGCAACCATATGACACTGATAAAATAAAATTTGATGCGAGCTCAAGCTATGATAGTGATGGTTCAATAGTAAACTATACATGGCAATTTGGAGATGGAAGCGTTGGTTATGGAAAAATTGTTTATCATAAATATGGAGAGAATAAAGAATATAATGTCACACTCGTTGTTAAAGACGATAAAGGAGCGAGTGATAAAATAACTAAAAAAATTGTTGTTGCTAACAAGCCACCGATAGCTGATTTTACACACACTCCAAAGAAACCGAATGTGGGAGAAAAAGTAAAGTTTGATGCAAGCATCTCCATGGATGATGATGGAAACATAGTAAATTATACATGGCACTTTGAAGATGGAACCATTGAATATGGAAAAATAGTGAATTATACATATGAGAAGGAAGGAAATTATAGTGTTACACTTGTTGTTACTGATGATGATGGAGCAACAGCAACCATAACAGGCTACATAATTGTAAGAAAAGAAATATCGAATATATGGCTTCCGTTGACGATAATACTGATACTGGCGATAATAGCAATTGCTCTGGTTACAATATGGAAGAAGAGAACCAAGAGCTAATCTCTCTCTTCCTTTTTTATTTTTAGAGTGAAATTTAAATAGAGTTTTTCATTACAATTTTAAGGAGGTAGTAAAAATGGAAGTTAGAAGTTTATTGGCTTATGGAACAGCAATTTTACTGCTATTTTCATTTGATGTTATGAGTGATGGAAAAAGCACGGTTTCTATTACTCCACAAAATAAAATGGTTTATTTAAATGATACCTTCACAATCTCCATTCTTGTTTCTCCATCACAACCAATTTATAGCGCTGGCTGCGACATATATTTTAATTCAAGTGTGTTGCAGGTGTTAAGTATTTCAAAAGGCTCGTTTGAACTATGGTTTGATTATGCTCTTGTTATAGATAATACAAATGGAAGCATTACTTATATAATGGCTGCATCCAATGATAGCATATCAGAAGATACAATTCTTGCAACAATCGAATTTAAAGCTATTTCAACTGGTTTTTCATATATAAACATATCAAATGCTTTTGTTGGTGTAACATCTCCAAATATTATTAATGGAAGTATAACCGTTGTTGAAGATAAGACTCCTCCAAGCACAATTATTCATTTTAAGCCATCATTGCCAAATGGTGAGCATGGATGGTATATTAGCAATATCAGCATTAATTTAACAGCAACAGATGATTTATCAGGAGTAAATGTAACATATTATTCATTGGATGGTGGAAATTTTGTTAAGTATGCAGCAAATTTTACAGTAGATGAGGATGGTATTCATGTCATTCAATTTTATAGCATTGATAATAGAGAAAATAGTGAGGATATAAAAGAAGCAATGATAAAAATAGATAAAACACCACCTTTAGCAAACATAACAGAATATCCTCCTGCAATAACAAACATAAAAAACATAACATTCAAATGGAATGGAAGCGATAATTTAACTCCATATGAAAATATATCATTTTCATATAAACTTAAGGGATATGATACAATATGGAATAACTGGACGAAAGAAAAGGAGATAACATACTTCAATCTTTCAGAAGGAAATTATACATTTATGCTGAGAGCAAAAGATGAGGCAGGCAATATTGGAAGCATTGCAAGCAAAAACTTTTCAATAAGCACAGCTCCTCCTGCCATAAAAAACATTACAGCTA
>JAGGYX010000121.1 GCA_021162305.1 Thermoplasmata archaeon
GCTACACAAAACCAGCTTGCACCATATGCAAATATAAGCAACCAGAATGCCCCCATAACAACCCATTTATATTTCATGATGGTATAGTAGCCAATCTTTTAAATTTTGGCATTTCTTACAACATTTCCTATCTGCTTCTTTGGATATCCTTTTGGCATTTCCTTGCTCCATACTCTTTTATTCTCTATATTTCCTTCAATGATTTCTCCATCTCCAATAATTGAATTTTTTATTATTGCGCCTTTTCTAACAACAACATTGCTCCCTACTATTGAATTTTCTATTTTCGCATTTTCCCCTACTTTAACATTTTCATATAATATGCTGCTTTTTACCTCAGAATTTTCACCTATTATGCAATCATTTCCTATGCTGCTTTCTTTAACGCTTCCTTTTATCATGCAATTTTCTCCAATAAGAGCTTTCAAACCATTCTTTTTTAATAAGATTTTATTAGCTTCAATATAGCTCTCCATTCTACCAACATCTATCCAGTATCCATTGAAAGAATATCCATAAAATGGCAAGCCATCTTCTATAACTCGAGGGAATATTTCCATTTCCATGGAAGTAAACTTTCCATCTGGAATATAATCCAGAATTTCATAATCAATGCAATATGCACCTGCATTAATCAAATTGCTCGGCGCCTCATGGCGCAATGGCTTTTCAACAAATTTTTTTATTCTTCCATCTTTATCAATATCCACAACACCAAATTGCTCTACATTTTTGACAGGCCATAGCGAAATTGTTATTTTTGCCTTCTTCTTAATATGATATTGTATGAATTTTCTGATGTTAAGGGAGGATATTATATCTCCATTCAAAACCATAAATGTTCCGTTTATGTAGCGAGATGCATTTTTAACAGCTCCAGCTGTTCCAAGAGGCTTCGGCTCAGGATTGACAATTGCATTTATTCCATTGGCATCGAAATATTCTTCAAGCTGTTCTTTTTTATAATTTGCAGCAACAATTATCTCTGTGCCAGATGGCAGGGCTTTTATCAAATAACTTATCATTGGTTTATTCAGCAAAGGAAGCATTGGCTTTGCTTTTGTATATGTCAATGGAGCCAGCCTTGTTCCAAAGCCGCCTGCCAGTATAATGGCTTGCATGATAAAGAAAAAAGATGGGATAAATAAACTTTAACCCTTCATTTCATTATTTACTTCCTTTATTGCCTCTTCAAGCAAATTCATGGCATTTTCCATTTGCTCACTGTTTATGACGAGTGGGGGAATATATCTTATGGCAGATTCGCCGCATCCAAGCAAAAGCAGCCCTTTCTTAAATGCCCTGTTTATGATTTCATCTCTTGCTTTTGGATATATTTCCTTACTTTCCTTACTTTTCACTATTTCTGTAGCCTGCATTAACCCAATGCCACGGGCATCTCCAACAATTTCATAATTTTCCTCCATTTCCTTGAGTCGTTTCCCCATATATTCTCCCTGCTTCCTTGCATTTTCTATAAGCCCATTTTGTAACGTTTCAATGGTTGCCAAACTTGCTGCACATGCTACGGGGTTACCTCCAAATGTTGTTGAATGTGCCCCCTTGGTTTTAAAATCGTTGGCAGCTGGATAAATACACGCAGAAATTGGAATTCCTGAAGCCATGGCTTTTGCCGTCGTTATTACATCTGGCACAACATCAAAATGCTCTATTGCCCACATTTTTCCTGTTCTTCCAAACCCAGCCTGAATCTCATCATCTATCATTAAAATTCCATGCTCTTCTGCCAGCTTTTTCAATTCTTTCAGAAAATTCTTTGGTGGAACAATATAGCCACCTTCTCCCTGAATTGATTCAACAAATATTGCTGCAACCTCATCGCTCGGCACATAATGGCGGAATGTATAGCTAATGTAACCCATGATTGCCTTTACAAGTTCATCAGGCTCTTCATAGCCATCTATTCCAAAAGGATTGCGATATGGGTTTGGATATGGAACATGTATGACGCCTGGCATCCATGGGAAGAAGCGTTGTTTATGAACTGGCTTACTCGCTGTTAAAGCAAGAGCCCCCATTGTTCTTCCATGAAATGCTCCAATAAAAGCAAGGAAAAACCTTCTTTTTGTACTCCATCTTGCCATTTTGATGGCTGCTTCAACGGCTTCCGCTCCACTGTTACCAAAATAAACCTTTTTTTCAAAGTCACCAGGAGTAATTTCTGAAAGTTTTTCTGCAAGTTCTGCCTGTAGAGCATAGTAAAAATCTGTGCCAGCAAAATGAAGGAATTTCTCTGCCTGCTTTTTTATTGCTTCTATAACTGCTGGATGACAGTGCCCTGTATTTACAACACCTACACCAGAAGTAAAGTCGAAGAATATGTTACCATCTTCATCTTCAAAAACAATTCCCTTTGCTTGCTTTACCACAGCAGGCAATGCTTTTGTTGTTGTTGCAACATGTTTCTCATCCGTCTCTATAATCTTTTTTGCATTTTCTCCAATCAAATTAGAAATTTTTGGTTTACTTTCATTTCCAGTTATCATAGGCATGAAATGCTGAATTGTTTAAAAAATTTTGGAGCATTGCCATCCAAAATTTTTTTAATGCCACCTGCATACATTACCAAATGCTAAAAGAAATTGTATTTCATGGAAGAGGCGGTCAAGGAGCTGTTACAGCTGCAAATATTCTTGCTTCTGCTGCTTTAAAAGATGGTCATAAAGATGTGCAGGCTTTTCCTTTTTTTGGAGCAGAAAGGCGTGGCGCACCTGTCAGAGCTTTTGCCCGTATAAGCGATGAAGAAATAAATCTGAGGAGCCAGATAAAAGAGCCAGATATTGTTGTTGTTCTGGATACTGGCTTAATGGATGTTATAGATGTTGATTCTGGCATAAAAAAAGATGGACTTATTATCATAAATACAAATATGCCCCCCTCGCATTTCAATTTTAGATGCAAGGTTGCAACAGTAGATGCAACTTCTATTGCAATTGAGGAGAATTTGATGGTTAGTGGAATTCCTGTCGTCAATACTCCAATGGTTGGCGCCCTCGCAAAATTTCTGGGGATAAGCATCGAGGCAGTTAAGGAGGCAATAAAAGAGAGGTGGCATGGCGAGGCTGGAGAAAAAAATGCGAGGGGAGCAGAAATAGCATATAATATGGTGAGAACATGATGGAAACAGCTATATCATATCCTACAGTTGGAGGAATGGGGAAAACAGGAACATGGAGAGTTTTTAAGCCTATTTTAGATGAAAGCAAGTGTATTAAATGCTGGCTATGCTGGATATATTGTCCAGAAGCGGCGATAGAAAAGTTAGAGCTACCAAAAATAGACTATGATTATTGCAAGGGTTGCGGTGTATGTGCCAATGAATGCCCTGTTAATGCAATAAAAATGGAGAGGGAGGAAAAATGAAGGTGATAGATACTGCAAACCATATTGCCGCTTTGGCAGCAAAAATGGCTAAGCCAGCTGTTATAGCTGCATATCCTATTACACCACAAACAACCGTTGTTGAAAAACTCGCACAATATGTTGAAAATGGCGAGCTAAATGCACGTTATGTAAGAGTGGAATCAGAACATTCTGCTATGGCAGCCTGTATTGGTGCTGCTGCCACAGGAGTAAGAACCTTTACTGCCACATCCAGTCATGGCTTGCTTCTAATGCATGAAATGATTCACTGGGCTGCTCTGGCGAGACTGCCCATTGTAATGGTTAATGTTAACCGTGCCATAGGACCAGGATGGAATATATGGAGTGATAGTAATGATTCAATGGGGCAACGCGATACTGGATGGATTCAAATATATGCTTCAAGCAATCAGGAAGTATATGATAGCATAATACAGGCATATAAAATTGCAGAAAATGAAGAAGTAATGTTGCCAGCTATGGTGTGCTATGATGGCTTTATTTTAAGCCATACTTCAATGCCTGTTGAAGTGCCAGAGCAAAGTAAGGTAGATGAATTTTTGCCAGAATTCAAATCGCTCTGGAAGCTCGATGTTGACAAACCAATAACTCATGGGAATATCATACTTCCAGATGATTACATGGATGTTCGCTATTCAATGAATGAGGCAATGAAAAGAGCAAAGAAAATAATAGCAGAGGTAGGAGAAGAATATGGAAAGAAATTTGGAAGAAGCTACGGACTTATAGAAGAATATATGACTGAAGACGCCGATTATGTTATCGTCGCCACAGCAGCCATCGCAGCAGAAGCAAAAGAAGCAGTGAAAAGGCTAAGGGAGAGAGGCAAGAAAGCAGGACTTGCTCGCCTTCGTGTTTTCAGACCAATGCCATATGAATTACTCAAATATGATAAAATGATTGTTATAGATAGAGCTATTTCTGTTGGGCTTGGGGGCGTGCTTTATAATGAGCTTCGATGGCTTGGCGACGTCTATGGATTTATAGCTGGTTTAGGAGGCAAGGACGTTAGCTATGCCGATATCATGCGAATATATGAGCTTGCTGAAAAAGGAAAGGAAGGATGGTATGGAATTGAGGTGAAATAATGGTTGCAATACCAAAATTACCAACTGAAGAATACATACTGAAAGGAAATGCAGCATGTCCTGGTTGCCCTGCCACCATAGCTTTACGAACAACTTTGAAGGCACTGGGTAAAAAAACTATTTTTATTGTTCCAGCTTCATGCAGTGCCGTCATAGAGAGCCTTGTTCCAAAAACCTCTTTTGCAATTCCAACGCTTAACATTGCTTTCGCAGCCAGCGCAGCGGCAGCCAGCGGAGTGGCAGCTGCATTGAAAATGCTTGGAAAAGAAGATATAACGCCTGTTGTATGGGCTGGAGATGGAGGAAGCTATGATATTGGCATACAAGCATTGAGCGGAGCTCTAGAAAGAGGAGAGAATTTCATTTATATATGCTACAACAACCAGATGTATTCAAATACAGGCATACAGCGAAGCGGGGCGACGCCATTCGGTGCATGGACAACAACGACATGGACAGGAAAGAAAGAAATGCAGAAAGAGCTTGCAGAGATTGTACTTGCTCATCACCCACCTTATGTTGCTACAGCCAGCATAGCATATCCTGATGATTTATATGATAAAGTAAAGAAGGCGAAGGAAATGAAGGGTCCACGTTATATAGAAATACTTGCCCCATGTCCGCCTGGCTGGCGCTTTGATATGAGTAAAACTGTTGAGCTTGCCCGCCTTGCTGTCCAGACTGGAGCATGGGTTTTATATGAAGCAATAAATGGAAAAATTGAGTTCACAAGCTACAGCAAAATGCTGTTAAAAGGTAAAAAGGAGAGAAAGCCAATAGAAGAATATCTAAGATTGCAGGGTCGTTTCCGCCATCTCACGAAAGATGATGTGGATAAAATAAAGAAAACAATAGATGAAAAATGGAAGCGTTATATGGAACTGTATACCAAGGAATGAATAGAAACAATAAAGAATTGAAAGAGTGAACAATTTTGCTATATTTCTATATTTCCAGACTTCAAAAATCTTTTCATAACGAAAATGTAAGTTTATATCTTTGATCAGTAGATGACC
>JAGGYX010000207.1 GCA_021162305.1 Thermoplasmata archaeon
AGAAAAGGCAAAGGAAAAGGCATTACATAATTTTATGATATCATTTAATTTATTGAGATTATATTTTCCTACATTTAAACCCACATTAAAAGGGAGCTTGCTCTCTGGTATGCAAGGATTAGTGATATATAATGAAACGGAGAAGAATGTAATAACCAGCTTATCTAGGATTGGTGACTTACCTCTTAATTCAGCATATTTGAATAAAGATCTTTATGGTAAACTAAAAGGATTAGGAATCGAGGAATTAAGAAAAAACCATGAAATTGCTAAGGTGGCAAAAGAATGTTTGTATTGGTATGGATTGGGGTTAGATGAAAAATATCCATCAGCAAAATTGCTTAATTTTGTAACCGTATTAGAATCTGTATTAAAACGGAAAAATGAAACTACTGAATTAAAAAGAGCTGTTGCAGAGAGAGGAGCAATATTGCTTTATAACCAATTTGAGGATAGAAAAGAAGCGGTTGATCAACTAAAAAAAATTTACAATATAAGAAGTAAAGTAGTTCATACAGGTACTCTAATAGGTGATAAAGATATTGCCTTTTTAGCTGGCGAGTATGCTCGAATGATTTTAATAGAACTTATTAGACGATCGAGAGAGTTTAACGGTAATTTCTCCAGATTTATAGATTATATTGATGATATGAAATTGAAAGGAGGAGAAAAATGACCACTTTCGTTTCAGAAGAGGATGTGGAGGAGTATGCCCTTGATGTACTGACTGGGCTGGGTTATGAAAGGGCTTATGGGCCTGATATATCTGAGGGTGGACTGAGAGCTGAGAGAAAATATAATGAGGTTGTGTTGCTTGCTCGGCTGAGAAGAGCAATTGACAGACTTAATCCCTCCATACCATCAGAGGCAAAGGAAGAGGCAATTAAAAAAGTTTTGAGGGAAACGAGTCAGAATCTGGTGGAGAACAATCATACCTTTCACAAAATGCTTGTTGATGGGGTGGATGTTGAATATCGCAAAAATGGAAGGATTGTGGGTGATAAAGTATGGCTTATTGATTTTAATGAACCAGAAAACAATGAATTTCTGGCTGTGAATCAGTTTACTGTCATAGAAGGAAATAATAATCGCAGACCCGATATTGTTCTTTTTGTCAATGGATTACCTCTGGTTGTTATAGAACTCAAAAATCCTGCAGACAAGGAAGCAACAATATGGAAGGCATATGGAGATCATCAAACAAAGATGCAGGAAATTCCTTCTCTTTTTCACTTCAATGAAATTTTAATAATAAGTGATGGAACAGGGGCAAGGGCTGGAACTATAACTTCTGATAAACAACGTTTCATGCCCTGGAAGACAATTGATGGAGAAGAGCCATCACTTCCTCTTCCTCAACTTGAAGTATTGCTTAAAGGAATATGCAAAAAAGAAAGGTTGCTGGATATAATAAGGCATTTCATTGTTTTTGAAAAAGGAGGAAAAACTGTAAGAAAAATAATGGCTGCGTATCATCAATATAATGCAGTCAATAAAGCACTGGAATCAACATTGAGAGCGAGGAGGAGAGATAAAAAGGCAGGTGTTGTCTGGCATACTCAAGGCTCGGGAAAGAGTCTGATAATGGCTTTTTATGCTGGCAAACTCATTCTTGAGCCAGAAATGGAAAATCCAACAATTGTTGTTTTAACAGATAGAAATGATCTGGATGACCAATTGTTTGATACATTCAGCAGATGCCATGAAATTTTGAGGCAGAAACCCGTTCAGGCAGAGACACGAGAAGATTTAAAGAAATTGCTGAAAGTGGCATCTGGAGGAGTTATCTTTACCACAATTCAGAAATTTTTCCCTGAGGAGAATAGGGAAGAATATCCTCTGCTTTCAGATAGAGATAATATTGTTGTCATTGCTGATGAAGCCCACAGAAGCCAGTATGGATTCAAGGCAAAGGTTCTTAAAAAAGAAGATGAGGCACTAATTACCTATGGATATGCAAAGTATGTTAGAGATGCATTACCAAATGCTTCTTTCATTGGCTTTACAGGCACACCGATAGAACAAGCAGATAGAAGTACACCCGCAGTTTTCGGAAATTATGTGGATATTTATGACATAGAGCAGGCGATAAAGGATGGAGCCACTGTCCCCATATATTATGAAAGCAGACTGGCAAAACTTGAATTAAAGCCAGAAGAGAGACCAAAAATTGATGAGGAATTTGAGGAGGTAACAGAAGGGGAAGAAATTGAGAAAAAGGAGAAACTCAAAAGTAAATGGGCTCAACTTGAGAAAGTTGTCGGGGCTCCCAATAGGATAAAGAAGATTGCAAAGGACATAGTAGAGCATTTTGAAAATCGTTTGAGTGTGATTGATGGAAAAGGAATGATTGTATGCATGAGCAGAAGAATATGTGTTGAGTTATATAACGAAATCATAAAACTGAGACCAGAATGGCACAGCGAAGATGATGATAAAGGATTTATCAAGGTTGTAATGACTGGCTCCGCTTCCGATCCAAAAGAATGGCAGCAGCACATAAGAAATAAAAAACGAAGAAAGGAACTTGGAGAGAGGTTTAAAGATCCACAGCATCCCTTCAAACTGGCGATAGTCAGGGATATGTGGCTCACTGGATTTGATGTTCCCAGTTTGCACACCATGTATATAGATAAGCCCATGAAAGGTCATACACTCATGCAGGCAATAGCAAGGGTAAATAGAGTATATAAAGATAAAAAAGGAGGATTGATTGTTGATTATATTGGACTTGGCTTTGAACTTAAAAAAGCACTGGCAAACTATACTGTAAGCGGTGGAAAGGGCAAGCCAACAATTGATCAGGAAGAAGCTGTAGCAATAATGCTTGAAAAATATGAAATTGTGCAGTCCATGTTTCATGGTTTTGATTATAAGCAATTTTTCGAACTTGAGCCAAAGGAAAGAATATCGTTTATACCAAAAGCAATGGAGCATATCCTCCAGCAGGAGGATGGAAAAGAGAGATATATCAGACATGTTACTGCATTGGTAAGGGCATTTTCTCTCGCTGTTCCTCATGAAAAAGCTATGGAAATAAAGGAGGAAGTGGGTTTCTTCCAAGCAATCAAAAATGCTCTTGTAAAAAATACCTCAACAAAGGGAAGATATCAGGAGGAACTGGACTCTGCAATAAAACAGATTTTATCCAAAGCCATTGTATCAGATAGAGTTATCGATATTTTTGCAGCAGCAGGATTGAAAAAACCAGATATCTCTATTCTTTCAGATGAATTTCTGGAAGAAGTTAGAGGGATGCCGGAAAAGAACCTTGCCTTTGAAGCCTTAAAGAAATTGTTGAATGATCAGATAAAAATAAGAATGAAGAAAAACATTGTTCAGGCGCGTTCATTCAGGGAAATGCTGGAAAGGACCATAAGAAGATATACGAATAGAACGATAGAGGCTGCACAGGTTGTGGAGGAACTCATTGAATTGGCAAAAAAGATGAGAAAATCAGATGAGAGAACAAAAGATACGGGTTTAACAGAAGCCGAAATAGCATTTTATGATGCTTTAGCAGATAACGAAAGTGCAAGGGTTGTTTTGGGAGATAAAGTACTGAGGCAGATAGCAATTGAAATAACAGAAAAAATAAGAAAAAATGTTACAATAGATTGGACTTTAAGGGAAAATGTTCAGGCGAAACTCAGGGTAATTGTAAAGAAAACTTTGAGGAAATATGATTATCCTCCAGATAAGAGAGATGAAGCCACTGCCCTCGTGCTTGAGCAGGCAAAACTCATTGCCAAAGATTGGGCAGAAAATACGGCATGAAATTTCCGCATAGAGGCAAATAGAAGTATTCTATCATGGGGCTATATGTTGAAAAACAAGCTCATCCATGCTTGTGCCTGATATTATCTATATGCATACTAAATAGGAAAAATTTTATTGAAGTTTCTTTTGAATTACATTGGCAGCCACAATCAAAGCATCCCACACAGGAGCAAAAGGTGGGGCGTAGGCCATATCAAGCATGGCAAGTTCTTCAGCCTTCATTTTTTTTGTTATGGCTGCGGCAAGAGTGTTTATACGCCCAACAACTCCTTCCTTTCCAATAATCTGTCCTCCTAAAATTGTATGGGTGCTTTTGCTTGCTATGAGGCGGACATTTATTTTTTGATTTCCTGGATAGTAATGGCTTCTGGTTCCATGCTCTATGCTCACTGCCACACCATCATCGCCAGCTTCTTTCAAAGAAAGCCCGGTTTTTCCTATGTGCAAGTCAAAAAATTTTGTTATTGCTGTTCCAACAACGCCAGGAAAAATTTTTTTATTTCCTGCAACGGCATTCTCTCCAGCAACCCGCCCCATTTTATTGGCTGCTGGAGCGAGAGGCATATATGTTTCTTCTCCTGTAACAATGTTTTTTGTTTCAGCATTATCTCCTGCAGCATATACGCCAGCTTTGCTACTCTCCATATACTCATTTGTTTTTATTGCTCCAGTTTTTCCAAGTTTCAGCTGAAGCTTTTTTGCAAATTCAACATTTGGTTTGACTCCTATTGAAAGAAGAACAATGTCAACATCATATTCATCTTTTTCTGTAACAATTTTTTTAACTTTCTCATTTCCTTCAAAAGCAACCACTTTCTCATTTAAATGCAGCTCTACGCCATTTTCAATCATTTTATCCTCAACCAGCTTTGCCATTTCATCATCCATGCTTGGCATTACATGAGGCATCATTTCAAAAATTGCAACCTTTTTCCCCATTTTCAAAAAAGCTTCTGTCATTTCTATGCCAATGTAGCCAGCTCCAACTATCCCAATTTTTTCTGCCTTTATTGCTTCTTTATAAAGCTTTTCCCCATCCTCAAGCTGCCTTATTGTATGAATGCCTCGCAATTCCATGCCATCTATAGCAGGCATGATTGCCTTTCCTCCAGTTGCAAGAATAAGCCTATCATATTCCTCTCTTGTCTCCTTTCCATTTTTGTCCATAGTAATAACATAGCCGTCCCCAACTTCAATAACTTCATGCTCTGTCCTCACATCTATTCCTCTTTTCTCCCGGAAATATTCCTTTGTGTAATAAACTAATGAATCAATACTTTTCACAAGTCCTTCAAAATAATATGGCAATCCGCATGGGGCATATGAAACATATTTACTCTTTTCAA
>JAGGYX010000047.1 GCA_021162305.1 Thermoplasmata archaeon
TTATAATTTGCTGGAAATGAAGAAGGGCTTGACAGCATACCGCCTTTCTATTTATGCAAGGAGGCGGAGGAGGCAGGAGCAGGAAATGGATTTATTATGTACACTTCTATTTTATCCACAGCTACAGCTCCTGCATTTCCATAATAGGCAGCAGCTGTTACAATGTATGGGCGAGAGCCGGCACCGATGGCGAAGCTTTCCCATTTCCACATATATGGAGGATAATAGATGGTAGCCTGCGGTTCATAAAAATTATCATAATGAAATGGCCCACACAAGTAAAATTCCACTTTATCAATTGCATCCAGATTGCTAATATTTGCAACTATTGTTATTCCGCCTAAAATAATTGTAACGGAAGAAGGAAATATTTTTCTATCAAAAATATAAACAGCTTTTGTAGGTCTCGTTATTTTTATGTTGGGGGGTTGATAATCCCGACAGTTTATAATCATTCCAACATCTGTTAAAGGATCCGTCTGTAAAGATGTATCGCCAACCAACAAGTACTTTCCATTTATTTCTTTTATCCTCCATAATTCACTTCCAGCGCTTTCACCAAATGATTTATTCCATATCTCTTCGCCATTCTTAGCAACTTTAATTAGCCACCCATTTGCCGCTTGAGAACCCCCCATATTAAAGGTGTAGGTAAATCCAGCCAATAAATAGCCATCCTTATCTTTGCTTATATCCCATATTGTTTCTTGGTCATAACCACCGTATCTTCTTTTCCATATTTCATTTCCATTTTCATCAATTTTGATAAGATATGCATCCCCCCACATTGCTGTTTCAGTCTCTCCCCCTATAACAAAATATCTACCATCTCTTATAAGATAGGCAGAATATTCCATGCCCCATCCGTACGTCTTATTCCATATTTCATTTCCTTCTTTATCAATTTTTATTAACCAAGCGTATGAAAAGTTTTCACTAACTATACCAGATACAACACATCCATCCTCTGTTTCCACAATTGCTTGTGCAACTGTTTCCCCATTTCCGTACGTCTTATTCCATACTTCATTTCCGTTTTCATCCATTTTTATTAACCATGCTTTTGTTATATACTCTCCGGAGATGTGCAAGGTTTTGTATCCTACTGCAATGTATCCTCCATCAACTTTTATTAAATCCCAAAGCAGATCCTCCTCTTCTCCTCCATAAAATTTTTCCCATAGTTTATTTCCATTCTTATCAATTTTGAGAAGCCAGAAATCACCATTATTTCGTTGCCGGGTGTATCCAGCTAAAATATACCCATCATCATCTGTTTGAAGTACTCTACTAAATAGATCCTCCTCTTCTCCTCCATAAAATTTTTCCCATAGTTTATTTCCATTCTTATCAATTTTGAGAAGCCAACCATCCCATTCTTCACTTGTTTCTTTTGTTGCTCCAACCGCCAAATATCCCTCAGATGACCCGGCGATATCAAATAAGATACTTATACCTTTTCCATGATATACCTTTCTCCATTCATCATTATAAGATTGGTCTGTCGAACTTGTAAGATGAGGATAAAAATACATTCCAGCAATCAAGATTGCTATTATACATATAAATCCCATTTTCTTCATTTTATTTCCATTTTTTAATACTTTACAGCTTTTAAAGATTATTAAAAAGAAAAGGATGGAAATTTTACTTCCATTTTTCATGATATGGTCCAGATGTATACCTACTTCTCTCGAGATCCGCAGGCCATACAGTTCCGCCATTTGGATCCAAGCTCTTTTTAATAGCGTGTTTCCAAGCTGCCCAAACAAGCTCTGAACAATAATACCCATAAGCTAACGTTTTCGTCATCCAACTTTTTACTTGTTGGGGATCGTTCCAAGTATCCATCTGCTTTGTATGTCTTATCCAAGGGGATTTATAATCGAATGGTCTTGGATGATTTCTCGTAGAATCTCCTTGTACTGGCCAAATATGTGAAGCTCTTTTCTCCGCATATTTTATAGCTTCATCTCTTTGTTGTGGCGTTGTATTCTTTACTCTTAAATATGCCCATCCAGAATAGTTGAACCATATATCGGTTATTGAATCCTTCTCGACGCATCCATATCTCGTATTACCGTGATAAGAAGTATCATGCAACATCTGAAGAATTGCTATATTGAATGGATAAAGATCATCCCATTTTTTTCCATTATATGTGTTATTTTCCCAATTTTCCATGTGAGGATCGGCTTCAATGATTTTGTGATGAGTATTGTCCCATATGGCTGCATGATCCCAAGAGGGCAACCCTCCATTGCATTCAGCCAAAATAATATCTCCATGCATTGCTGGTTCTGTATCCCAAACACGATGTTCCCGTTTCCACATTCTTGCATTAGTAGATATCATCGGCATCAAAAACATTCCAACTATTACCAATACCAACAATACATTTTTCATTTTACCACCAATAATGTAATTTTTTTTTTGATTTATATTACTAACGACGAACAAAATTGTTCTGTAAAGACAATATCTATTCCCTCTACCTGCCTTCTGCTGCCATGGAAACGAAAAGAAAGGCTGACAGCATACCACCTTTTATGAAACAAATTTTTATCTCATGCCAATGAAAGAACGGTAAGAGAAAAACTTATCCGCTGTCTTTTCATGATTTTTTCGAAAGGAAATATATTCCCGAGAATAGCAGGAGAATACCAAAAATTTGTAATGCCGTCATGGTTTCGTGAAGAATCACGAAAGCAAAGATGGAGGCGAAAAAAGGAGATGAAAGTTCCAAAGCAGCTACTTTGGCAGCTTTTATTCTTTTCAATCCCTCATAATAAA
>JAGGYX010000130.1 GCA_021162305.1 Thermoplasmata archaeon
ATAATAATTGTGTGATAATAATGTCAGATGTTCTGCTCGAGAAAATAAATAAGATAGAGCGTATGATTACAGAGTTAAATGCAAAAATAGACAATTTTTTGGGATATGAGAAGTTAACAGAAGAAGAAAGGAGAGAGTCAAAAAAAAATCCGTGAGGAAATCAAAAAAGGAGAATATGTTAAGTTTGATGAGGTATTTGGTAAAGAATAATGTATGAAATAATATTTTCAAGAAAAGAGGATACACGCACTGAACCCAACGCCCACCATGGATTAAATTTTATATAACAAATCTTTTCAGATTGTGATTCGACTTGGAAAACTTGCCTTATATCATTGCGATGAATACAACATGCCATTGCTTAAAAAGAGTTACGAAGGCATCGCCGCCAGACATGTCAAAATAACGCCGCCCGGCGACGTGCGCCCAGCTTTTAAATTTGATATGGATTTGCTCAAAAGTTTGATGGAAAATCAATTTGGTTCTTTTTATCTGCCTTCTGTAACCCTGCTGAATAGTATTCCTGCCATAGACAGGAGTGATGAAGTCATAATAGATGGAAGAGTGGCTGGCATTCTTTACTATGACATTTTTCGTCATGCTTTCTATTTCCAACCTCGTCCATGGTATGCTTCCTTGCTTGATATAAAAAAAGGTTATGTTATCGCCGATAAAGGAGCAATTGAGGCAATATTAAAAACATCAAATTTGATGGGTCCCGGCGTGGTGGAGGCAGATGGCGAGATAAAAGAAGGAGATGAAGTGGTTGTCTTAAATAGGGATTGGGAGGTTGTAGCTACAGGAAAAGCGAGAAAAAATGCTGATGAAATGAAAAGTCATGGAATGGCAGTAAAAATAAAATGGCGAGGAATTGAAAAAGGGGAAAAGAGGGAAAATATCTCATGGAATGATGTTATCAAAGCAAATGAAGATGTCATATCAAGCTATGAAGGAGAAGCAAAAAAATTTATTGAAAAATTTGCAAACAGGCCAGAAAAAAAAGTTATTTCATTTAGTGGGGGGAAAGATAGTCTCGCCACCCTATTGTTGACAATGGAAGCCAGCTATGAATTTCCAATGATGTTTTTGAATACTGGAATAGAATTTGAGGAAACGGTGGAGCATGTTCATGATGTTGCCTCTCGTTATGGCATAGAGCTTCTTGAAGAGCATGCAGGCGATGCTTTCTGGCGGGGAATAAAATTATTTGGTCCTCCGAGTCGCGATTATAGATGGTGCTGCAAAACATGCAAGCTTGGTCCTGCTGTAAGGCTGATAAAAAAGCATTTTGGTGGAATCGTTATATCATTCATAGGGCAACGCCGATATGAATCTGAGGCGAGAGCAAAGCATGGGAATGTATGGCAAAATCCGTGGGTTCGTGGTCAGATTGCTGTCTCACCCATCCAAAACTGGACTGCACTGCACATATGGCTATATTTATTTATAAAAAAGGCAAAATGGAATAAACTATATGATGAAGGATTTTACCGCATAGGATGCTGGCTTTGCCCCTCTTCCAGCATGGCAGATTTCGCCATCAAACGCCACCCTGACTGGAAGAAATTTGAGAAAGAGCTAAAAACTTTTGCAGAGACGCAGAATTTACCAGAAGAATGGCTCTCCTTGGGCTTATGGAGATGGCGGCGCAGCCCAAAATGGAGCAAGGTGGAATATAAAATAAAGAAGGAAAGGAAATATAAAATAGAGGGAAATGAGGAGCGGATAGTCAATTTTTTGAATATAATTGGAAAAGTTGAGAAGAAAAATGGCAAATACAGAGCTGGAGAAATTGAAATAGTAATAGATGAAAAAATTAAAGCGAGCCAGAACCAGAAGATGGTGGAAGATGTAATATACAAAGCAATAGAATGCATTGGATGTGGAGTGTGCTTAACCCATTGTCCTGTCAATGCAGTTTATATTGAAAACAAGAAAGCATGGATAGACGATGCCAAATGCCTTCATTGCCAGGAATGCATGAAAGAATGTCCTGTTGTTACATTTGGATAATAAGAATAAAATACTTTATTGCAATTTACAAAAGATGACAATAGTAACATTTGATTATGAGGACATGATTTCATTAATAGGCAGGGAAATTAAAAAAGAAGAGCTTATTGAAAAAATTCCTATGATAGGTGTTGGATTGGAGCGAGTTGAGGGAGATAAAATAAGCATAGAAATTTTTCCCAATAGACCAGATATGTTCAGCGTGGAAGGCATAGCAAGAGCTTTAAGGGCTTTCTTTGGTATAGAAAAAGGATTGAAAAAATATGATTTAATGCCATCAAGCATTGAAATAAAAGTTGAAAAGAGTGTTAAAAAAATAAGACCTTTCATTGCAGGCTGCATTGTCAAAGACATGGCTTTCAATGATGAAAGCATCGCCTCTCTAATGGAATTGCAGGAAAAATTGCATCTTTCCATTGGAAAAAGAAGAAGAAAAATGGCAATAGGTGTGCATGATTTTGATAATGTTGAACCACCATTTTTTTATAAAGGGGTTGAACCCGATAAAACAAAATTTGTTCCATTGGGAATGGAAGAAGAGCTGAACTTAAATGAAATCCTTGAAAAGCATGAAAAGGGTATTGAATATGCTCATCTTGTTAAAGGAAAGGAAAGGTATCCTCTTCTTGTAGATAAAAACGGGAATGTGCTATCTTTTCCACCAATAATAAATGGACAGCTCACTGCTTTAACGCCTGAAACAAAAAACATATTCATAGATGTAACAGGAACGGATGAAAAAGCTGTTATGCAGGCTTTGAATATAATATCAACATCTCTTGCAGAGAGAGGAGGGAAAATTGAAAAAGTGAAAATAGTGGATGAAAAAATAAAAGAGACTCCAGAGCTAACTCCTTTTCGCAATGAGCTTGATTTAAAATATGCTGAGAAAATTGTTGGCATAGACTTTGATATAAAAGAAGCTTTAGAAAAAATGGGATACGATGTTTCCATTGAAGGAGAAAAAGCAATTGTCCATTCTCCAGCATGGCGAACAGATATACTCCACCCAATTGATTTAATAGAAGATGCCGCAATTGGATATGGTTATGAGGAAATATCATTTTTCCTTCCAAAGTATGTGACATTTGGCTCCCGCTTTAGTTATAATAAAATCCATGATACACTCATTGGTTTGGGATTTGATGAAGTTATGACATTAAGCCTTTCAAGCAAGGAAAAGGAATTTAAAACTATGCAATGGAAAGAGAAAGAAGTGGTGGAAATAGAAAATCCTATATCGCAGCATCATTCAATCATTCGCCATTCTTTGATTCCTTCACTACTTGAGATATTATCATATAACAGGCATAATGACCTGCCACAGAGCATTTATGAGCTTGGAGACGTTGTCATAGATGGAAAGCAAAAAACAATGGTGGCAGGCGTTAAAATAGCTGCAAAAACAGGCTTTACAGAATGCAAATCAATTGTGGAAGCCATATTAAGAAACTTTGGCTATAAAATGGAAGTTGAGGAAGAAGAAAATGAAGCATTCATTGATGGAAGATGCTCTGCCGTCGTTATAAAAAACAAAAAAATCGGATATTTTGGAGAAGTTCATCCCGCCATCATAACGGCTTTCGAGCTTGAATACCCTGTTATAGCATTCGAACTTGACGCATCATTTTTGCTTTCTTCTCAATAACGCAACCACAACAATAGCTATAGCCAGTCCAGCAAACTGGAAGGCGGGAGTTCGCAAGCTGGAATACCCTATCATCTGGACGGCTGGCGACGGCTGCACGCCGATGTTGCCATCATTTTTCACATCTATTTCATATTCATTGCCCTTCACAATCGCTGAAAGCTTTGTTTTTGAGCCTTTCATGTAATGAATTACTTCCGCACATGGCTGCATTGTGTTTGTTCCAGTTTTCCATCCTTCATATGCAGGCGTTGTTTTATAGATATAGTAATCTCCTTCCTCCCCAAAATATGTTGCATTGGTTTCTTTTCCATTTACAATACAGAATACCCTTACCTTCTTCTTTCCCTTTTCTTCCCATTTCTCGCTCACGTTTTTCAAAACCCATAT
>JAGGYX010000140.1 GCA_021162305.1 Thermoplasmata archaeon
ATATGAAGAATATCTTCTGGAAAAGCCAGAAATGGTGGATATCATTTTTTCTACTATAAGATGGGGAAAAGTAAATCCAGAAATAGAAAAATTATATAATTTTATATCTCCATAACTTTTGTGCTGCCTGACAGACAAAATCGCCAAAATTTAAAAAATGTGAAAAAAGCTCGGTTTTATTATAAAAATGGAAGGAAATTTATCTGCAATATTCATAATTTGCAAATAAAATGCTTGGATATTAAAAAATCTTATATATGAAAATATTTTTTGTTATATTATATGACCTATTGGGTTGAAGAAGAGGAAAAGAAAGTGCATGGCAAGGTTTATATTATAAAGGATAGATGCAAGCAATGCGGTTTTTGCATTGAATTTTGTCCTCAAGGTGTTTTGCAACAGTCGGAAGAATTCAATGCAAAAGGTTATCATCCACCCAAGCTTGTTGAAACAGATGAAAAAAAATGCGTTGGTTGCGGCTTCTGTCAGATGATTTGCCCAGACTTTGCCATATTTGTTGAAAAGGAGGAAGAAAATGAAGAAAGAGATTAGATTCTGGAATGGTTCTATAGCTGTCTCCGAAGGCGCCATAGTGGCTGGCTGCCGCTTCTTTGCTGGCTATCCTATTACGCCTGCGAGCGACATAGCTGAATATATGGCTTTGCGTTTGCCACAGGAAGATGGTATTTTCATTCAAATGGAGGATGAAATTGCATCTATAGCTGCCCTGCTTGGTGCCTCATGGGGAGGAGCCAAGGTTATGACCTCCACGAGCGGGCCGGGCTTTTCCCTGATGCAGGAGAATGTTGGGTTGGCTGCAGTTACAGAAACGCCTCTTGTTATTGCTGAAGTTCAGCGAGCTGGTCCATCGACGGGTATGCCAACTTTAGTTGGACAGGGAGACGTTATGCAATCAAGATGGGGAAGTCATGGAGATTATGAGACTATTGTCATCTCGCCATCATCACCGCAAGAAAGTTTTGATTTGGTTATACGCGCCTTCAATCTTGCAGAATTGTATCGTGTGCCTGTGATATTTCTTATGGATGAATGCATTGCTCACATGAGCGAACGCGTTGTTATTCCGCCAAAAGAAGAAATTGAAGTTGTTGAGCGTATTAAGCCAAATGTCTCACCCGAAAAATACATGCCATTTCAGCCAGTAAATGACATAGCTCCAATGGCTACAGCAGGCATGGGCTACAGGGTGCATGTTACTGGCTTAACTCACAATGAAAAAGGATATCCTATGACGACCTCTCCAGAAGTTCAGGAATGGATGGTTCGCCACATATGTGATAAAATAAGGAAGAATGAGCATAAAATACGAGATATAGAAGAATATAGAATGGAGGATGCTGAAATAGCCATCGTAGCTTTTGGTATTGTCGGCAGATCAGCGAAGGCAGCGGTGAAAATGGCAAGAAGGCATAGAATAAAAGCTGGCTTGATTCGCCTCAAAACAATATGGCCTTTTCCAGAATCGTATTTTGAAAGTATGGCTGACAGTATTAAAAAATTTATTGTTGCAGAAATAAACTATGGGCAGATTAAGCTTGAGGTGGAGCGTGCTGTGCATGGAAAGGCAAGCGTTGAACTATTACCAAAATTTGGAGGAGCTGTTCATCAACCAATGGAAATATATCAAAAAATAAAGGAGGTGAAAAATGGAAATTGAGGCAAGAGCAAATCCAATGGATAAGTATCTGAGAGCTGATCGTATCCCTCACATATGGTGTTCTGGTTGCGGATTGGGAATCGTTTTAAATGCTTTTTTGCATGCTATTGAAGAGCTAAACATTGATTTGGACAAACTTGCTGTCGTATCTGGAATTGGTTGCACAGGAAGAATAGCTGGTTATATTAATACTGATTCATATCATACAACTCATGGAAGAGCTATACCATTTGCAACTGGCTTAAAACTCGCCAACCCAGAAATGAAAGTCGTTGTTATAAGCGGAGATGGTGATTTGTTTGCTATAGGCGGAAATCATTTCATTCATGCAGCCCGTCGAAACATTGATATTACTGTGATAGGAGTGAACAATTATAACTATGGAATGACAGGCGGACAACTTGGACCGACGACGCCTTTAGGAGCGAGAACAACAACTTCGCCATATGGCAATATTGAACATCCATTCAATTTATGTCATGTTGCTCATGCAGCAGGAGCCGTATATGTGGCGAGATGGACTGTTTTGCATGCCATAAGGCTAAAAAATTCCATAAAGGAGGCGTTGAATAAAAGAGGATTTTCTTTCATCGAAGTTATAGCAGCATGCCCTACAACTTATGGGAGGCGAAATAAAATGCCTGATGCCTTGGATGAGATGAGATTTTATAGAGAGCATTCAGTAATAAAGCATGGAATTGATCCCTCGCAAGCTAACATCGAGATAGGAAAAGAAATTGTGGTTGGAAAGTTTGTTGATATTGAAAAACCAACATTTAATGAAGCAGTTGAGGAATTAAAAAAGAAGGTGAAGAAAAAATGAAGACAGAGATAAGATTTGCAGGCTATGGTGGGCAGGGAATAATTTTAATGGGGAACATTGCCGCCAAGGCGGCGGTGCTTTATGATGGAAAAAATGCTGTTTATACGCCATCATATGGGCCAGAAGCAAGAGGTGGAGCGGCGAGCAGCAATGTTATTATAGCAGATGAGGAAATAGATTATCCCTATGTTACAAGCATAGATGTCCTCGTAGCCATGAGCCAGCTTGGATATGAGAACAATGCCCCAATTTTAAAGGATAATGGCTTGCTTATTATAGATAGCGACCTTGTTCGCCTGAAGAATGGAGCAGGAAAAGTTGCAAAAATTCAGGCAACAAGAATTGCTGAGCAACTTGGGAAAAGAATTGTTGCAAATATTGTAATGCTCGGCTTTTTCACAGCTGTAACAGAAGTCATTTCATATGGTTCGATGAAGAAAGCTGTTCTGGAAAGTGTGCCGGCAAAATATAAGGAGCTAAATGAAAAAGCATTGGAAATGGGATATAAGGAGGGCATGAAATGGCAAGAGTAGGCGTGTTTGTATGTCATTGTGGCTTGAATATAGCAGGCGTTGTTGATGTAAAAAAAGTTGCTGAAGAATTGATTAAGGAAAAGGATGTTGTTTTTTCCACGACCTATGCATACATGTGTTCTGATCCGGGACAAAATTTGATAAGAGAGAAAATAAAGGAGCATAGGCTCGATAGCGTTGTCATAGCAGCCTGCTCACCGAGTATGCATGAAGAAACATTCAGAAATGCCACCCGCGATTTAATAAATCCCTATAGGTTGGAAATTGCAAATATAAGAGAGCAGGACTCATGGGTTCATGAAAGCAAGGATGCAACAGAAAAAGCGATTAAAATAACCAAAGCAACGGTGGAGAAGGTGAAGAGCAATGAAGAACTTGAGCCAATAAAGATAGATGTCGAGAGAAAAGCTCTCGTTATTGGCGGAGGAGTAGCAGGCATACAAGCAGCATTGGACATAGCAGATGCTGGATATGAGGTTATACTCGTTGAGAAAGAGCCAAGCATTGGTGGGAGAATGGCCCAATTAAGCGAGACTTTTCCCACACTTGACTGCTCACAATGCATTTTGACACCAAAAATGGTGAGTGTGGCAAGGCATCCCAACATTAAATTGCTTACATATGCAGAAGTTGTTGGTATAGATGGCTTTGTTGGAAACTTCAATGTAAGGATAAAGAAAAAGCCCCGCTATGTCGATATTGATAAATGCACTGCATGCGGAGATTGTGAGGATGTATGTACTGTTATTGTGCCAAATGAATTTGAATTTGGAAGGAAACCAAGGAAAGCAATATATATTCCATTCCCGCAGGCTGTCCCCGCCGCATATGTCATCGACGAGCAGTCATGCCTTGGAATAGCTCCATTGAGATGTGGAGAATGCGCCAAAGCTTGTGAGGCAGATGCAATAAATTATGATATGCAGCCCGAATATATAGAGGAGAAGGTTGGAGCAATAGTTGTTGCTACTGGATATGATTTATATGATAAAAATAACTTGGTAGAGTATGGATATGGGGAAGATGCAGATATCATAACAAGCCTTGAATTTGAAAGAATGCTCTCTGCAGGTGGACCAACGCAGGGTAAAGTTATAAAGCCAAGCAATGGAAAAGAAGCAAAGAAAATAGTTTTCATTCAATGTGCTGGCTCTCGTGATAAGCAGCATAAACCATATTGCAGCAGTATATGTTGCATGTATACTGCAAAGCATGCTCTGCTGTTTAAACACCATGTTGAAGACGGTGAGGCGTACATTTTCTACATTGATATAAGAGCTACAGGAAAAAATTATGAGGAGTTTATAGCAAGGGTTATGGAGGAGGAGCGTATAAATTACATAAGAGGAAAGCCAGCAAAAATATACAGGCAGGGAGATAAAATAGTGGTAGAAGGTGTTGATACGCTACTTGGCAAAAGTGTTAAAATAGAAGCTGACCTTGTTGTCCTTGCAATGGCAATAGTTCCGAGAAATGAAGCAAAGGATGTTGCAAGATTGCTTAAAGTGGCTATTGATGAACACGGATTTTTCAAAGAAGCGCATCCAAAGTTGCGCCCTGTAGAAGCTGTTACACGCGGAATATTTTTCGCTGGCTGTTCACAAGCTCCAAAAGATATTCCTGCCAGCGTTGCTCAAGCAAGCGCGGCTGCATCGAAGGTAATAGCCATGTTTTCGCATGAAAAGCTTGAAAAGGAACCAATTGTTGCAATGTTTGGCGATGCATGCACGGGATGCAGAACATGCTTTTATATCTGTCCATTCAATGCAATAGCTTTGGATTCAAAAGGAAAAGCTTATGGAATCGAAGCATTATGCGAGGGTTGCGGCGTGTGCGTTGCAGCCTGCCCTGTTGGGAATATAAAATTGCCTAATTACGAGGATGAGCAGATTAAAAAGATGGTGGAGGTGATTCTGGAATGAGTTTTGAACCAAAAATTGTAGCATTTTTATGTAACTGGTGTGCATATGCTGGCGCAGATTTAGCAGGAGTGTCACGCCTAAAATATCCAGCAAATATTGTTCCTATTCGTGTGCTTTGTTCTGGTCGCATTGACCCAGAGTTTATACTGCATGCCTTTCGAAATGGAGCAGATGGTGTTTTTATAGGAGGATGTCATCCTGGGGATTGCCATTACATCAAAGGTAATTATCATGCTAGGCGTCGAATATTGCTTACAAAAAAGCTGCTTAAAGAAATGGGAATAAATGAGAAGAGGCTTCGATTAGAATGGGTTTCCGCTACAGAAGGAAGAAAGTTTGCAAACGTTGTTAGCCAGTTTGTTGAAGAAATAAGGCAGCTTGGTCCACTGGAGGCGAAAAAATGAAGAAAAAAATTGCCATGTACTGGGGCGCGGGCTGCGGCGGCTGCGATGTTTCATTGCTGGGGGTGCATGAAAAATTGCTTGATTTGTTAAGCGTTGTTGACATCGTATTTTGGCCATGTGCCATGGATTTTAAATATGAAGATTTGGAGAAGATGGAAGATGGAAGTATAGATATTGCATTTTATAATGGAGCTATAAGAACAGAGGAAAATGAAGAAATGGCAAAGCTATTGCGTAAAAAGGCAAAGATGCTCGTCGCCTATGGCTCATGTGCTATGGAGGGTTGCGTAATCGGATTGGCAAATTTATATGGCAGGGAAGAAATTTTCGATGCAATCTATTTAAACAATGAGACAACCTCGGACGGAAAAGTGCCTTCTCATGAACTGCCAGAATTTCTACCAGTTTTAAAAACTCTTGACAGCGTCGTTAAAGTAGATGCTTTCATACCAGGATGTCCTCCTCCTGCTCCAGTTTTGGAAGAAGCTTTGAATGCTCTGCTTAACGGGGAAACAAATTTCTTGGCAAACGTTGCGTTATGCGACGAATGCCCAAGGCGCGATAGCAAACCAGATAAACTTGAAATAAAAAAGATAAAAAGATGGCATGCTGTCAATGATGATGGTCGCTGCTTCCTCGCTCAAGGCATTATATGCATGGGTTTGGCGACGAGGGCAGGATGTAAAGCTGAATGCATAACTGCCAACATACCATGCACTGGATGCATGGGAGGCATTGATGGCTTATCAGGCACATCAACAATATCTGCAATAGCCTCTTTAATAGATGGCGAGGATGAGGAGAAGGAAAAAGAGGTTATAGAAAGCATACAAGATGTTATTGGAACATTCTTTAAATATTCAACTGCAAAATTGCTTCCATATGGGAGGGTGAAAGATGAAAGTTAGTATAAATCCTATAACGAGGCTTGAAGGGCATGGAAGAATAGACATATTGCTCGATAACAATGGAAATGTAAGCAAGGCATATATGATTGTTCCCGAGTTGCGTGGATTTGAAAAATTTTGTGTGGGAAGAAAAGCAGAGGACATGCCAATTATAACTGCTCGTATATGTGGCGTTTGCCCAGAGGCTCATCACATGGCGGCGGCAAAAGCTCTCGATATGGCATTCGATGCAGACCCACCAAAAACAGCTAAAATGTTGCGAGAGCTATTATACAATGCCTATATGTTCTATGACCATTGTCTCCATTTATATTATCTTGGTGGCATTGATGTTTTGCTGGGGGATGTTCCAAAAGAAGAGCGTAACGTTATTGGCTTGATAAAAAAATTTGGAGTAGCATTAGGAAAAGAAATAATACAGCATCGCCGTTATGCCATGGAAATAGTTAAAATGCTTGGTGGGCGTGAAATACATCCCGTGGCTGCTGTTGCGGGAGGAGTAAGCAAAGGAATAGATGAGAAGGAAAGGGAAGAAATTGAAGCAAGAGCAAAGTCATGCATAGAATTTGCCAGAAAAAGTATGGATTTATTCAAAGAAGTTTTTTCTGGTAATCGTTGGAACGAATTGCTTGGTTTAGATAGCATAAAAACATATTATATGGGTCTTGTAGATGAAAAGAATAGAGTTAACTATTACGATGGGAAAGTCAGAATTGTTTCTCCAAAGGGAAAGGAAATTGCAAAAGCGAGCAATAAAGATATACTCAAATATATTGAAGAACATGTTGAAGACTGGAGCTATGTTAAATTTCCATATTTAAAGCAGATAGGATGGAAGGGATTTGTTGATGGCGAAGACAGTGGCATCTATAGAGTAGGCCCATTAGCAAGAATAAATGTTGCAGATGGAATGAACAGCAGGGCGGCGCAAAAAGAGTTCGAGGAATTTAGAAATGGCAATATAGTTCACGAAACCTTTGCATATTATCATGCCCGCTTAATAGAAATGCTGAATGCTGCTGAAAGAATGTATGATTTGGTTAGAGACGATGCCATAACAGGCGATGACATTCGAACCATGCCTTCTGAGCCAGGTGAGGGCATAGGAATTGTTGAAGCCGCTCGTGGCGTTTTGATACATCATTATAAGCTTGATTCCCATGGAATGGTAGAAATGGCGAACCTTATTGTAGCCACGACTAACAACAATGCTGCCATCAATATGAGCGTTGCCAATGCTGCAAGTAAAGTTATAAAGAAGGGTAAAGTTGATGATGTTATTTTGAATAGAGTGGAAGCTGCTTTTCGATGTTATGACCCTTGCTTGGCATGCGCCTCTCACGCCTTAGGACATTCCCCTTTGATTATCAGCATATATCAAGATGGGAAGATTATAAAAAAGGTGAAAAGGGATGCGTAGTATAATCGTTGGCGTTGGGAATCCATTGCTTGGGGATGATGCTGTTGGACTTGAAGTGGCGAGAATGCTTAAAGAAAAAGGATATGATGCAAAGGAGGCAATAGCAGGCGGGATTGAGCTGGCGGAGATGATAGCAGGCTATGATTTTGCCATTATAATAGATGCATTTCACGGAATTGGAATAAAAGAAATAGATATCGAGGAATACAATGAAAGCGTAGCAAACCACGACATAAGTTTTCCATCTGCTTATAAAATTTTAGCCCGCTATACAAAAATGCCTGAAGTTAAAATAATTGGAATTGGAGTTAAAAAAATAGAAGTTGGTGAGCAACTTTCATCTCAGGTTGAAATGGCTATTCCTGCTGTTATTGAAATAGTTGAAAAATTAATGGAGGAGAAAAATGTTGCTTGAAAAAGTTGAGGAAATCAGTGGCGAGAATTTATATGCATGCTATCAGTGTGGACGTTGCACGGCTGGCTGTCCAATGTCAGGAGAAATGGATTTGATGCCAAATCAAATCATACTTGCTATAATAAGGAATGATGAAAGCGTTTTGAATGCCAGAACGCCATGGATATGCGCTCAATGCTATCAGTGCGGTGTGAGATGCCCAAAGAATGTTGATATAGCAAAAATTATGGAGGCTTTGAGGGAGATAAAATTGAGAAAGAATGTGAATTATATTGATGTAAGGAAGATAAATAGGAGTTACCCTCAAATTGCAATAGTTGCTGCAATGCGTAAATTTACAGGGTGATAAAATGGAATATGGATATTACCCGGGTTGCACTTTAAAAACGCATGCAAAAGATTTTGAAAAAGCAGCCATAGAAGCATATAAAAAGATAGGAATAGAGCTAAAAGAACTGGATAAGTGGTATTGTTGTGGCACCGTTTACAGCCTTGCAAAGGACAACATAATATATAAAGTGGCTTCCATCCGCAACCTCATAAAGGCGCAGCAGCAGGGTTTTGATAAACTCGTTGCATTATGTTCAATGTGTTATAATACATTGCGGCAGGCTCAGGAATTTATGAAAGAAGAGGAAAACAGGGTAAGAATAAACTCATTCATGGATGAGGAAGCAAAATATGAAGGCATCGAAGTCTTGCATGGACTGGAATTGTTGAAAGAAAAATTTGATGAAATAAAAAGCAATGTGGAGAAGCCTTTGGGAAAGAAATATGCCGCCTATTACGGCTGCACATTGTTGCGTCCTAAAAGCATTGCAATTGATGCATATGAAAAGCCAAACATAATGGAAAAATTGATAGAAGCATTGGGAGGCATTGCCATTGAATGGCCATTGAAGAATGAATGCTGTGGCTCCTATAACATTATAACGAATAGGGAAGCTGTTGTGGAAAGAACTTATCATATAATAGAGAATGCTCGCCGAAATGGAGCAGAAGCAATTGTGACAAGTTGTCCGTTATGCTATTTTAACCTGAAGGATTGCCAGAAAGATGTTAAAAAGCATTATGCAGGTTTTGATGAAATGCCCATATATTATTTCACAGAACTAATGTGCATGGCATTTGGTAGCAAAATTGATAAATGCGAAGATAATAAGGGAGAGTTAGCATGACGAGGATAGGAGTATATGTATGCCATTGCGGAGGAAACATTTCAGATGTTGTTGATGTTGAGGAAGTTGCTCAATTTGCTTCCCGCCTGCCAGATGTTGTTGTTGTAAGAAGCATAAGCCATATGTGTTCCGAGAGCGGGCAGAAGGCAATAATAGATGACATTAGAGAGTATAAGCTTGATCGCGTAGTTGTGGCAGCATGCTCACCTCAATTTCAGGGAAGCACTTTTGAAAAGGCATTAATTAAAGCTGGACTGAATCCAAAAATGGTTGAGATGGCAAATATAAGAGAGCAATCTGCATGGCCTCATTATGACATTCCAGATAAAGCAACAGAAAAGGCAAAAGTGCTTACTGCAATGGCAGTTGAGAAAATAAGAAAAACAAAGCCTGTCGAAAGAGAGGCAATGAAAATTGGAAAAAACACGCTTGTTATCGGCGGAGGCATAGCTGGAATACAGGCTTCCTTGGATCTCGCAAATGCAGGTTTCAATGTTTATTTGGTTGAGGAAAAGCCAAGCATCGGCGGACACATGGCTCAACTTTCAAGAACATTTCCAACGGAAGATTGTGCTTCCTGCATACTTGCGCCCAAAATGGCAGACGTGGCTGACCATCCAAATATTCATTTGCTGACATATACGGAAATTCTGGAAATAACAGGCAGTATTGGAAACTTTAAAGTAAAGCTAAGACAAAAGCCTCGCTATGTTGATGCTGATAAATGCACTGCATGCGGAGAATGTGAGAAAGTCTGCCCTGTGAGTGTGCCAGATGAATTCAATCTGGGCATGACAGCAAGAAAAGCAATTTATCTGCCTTCCCCAACAGCTGTTCCTCATGCTCATGTTATAGATGAGGATGCATGTCTTGGTATCGTGCCTTTAAGATGTGGAGAATGCGCCAAAGCTTGTGAGGCTAACGCCATTAATTATGACGACACTCCGAAATATATCAATCTTGATATCGATACAATCATAGTTGCAACTGGCTTTGAAATTTTTGATGCCCGCAAGAAGCCGCAATATGGGTATGGTCGCTTCCAGAATGTCATAACTGCTTTGGAACTTGAACGCCTTATAGTTGAATCTGCGGAGGGTCATTTTATACGTCCAATTGGTAAGGATATAGCTTTCATACAATGTGTTGGTTCTCGAGACAAACAAGTTGGCAATTTATATTGTTCCCGTATATGCTGCATGTATGCAACAAAACTTGCTTCATTATTGAAAAGAGCTGATCCTTCCCGCGATGTCTATGTTTTTTATACTGATTTAAGGGCGTATGGAAAAGGATTTGAAGAATATTATAGAAGGGCTCAAGAATTGGGAGTTAAATTTATTAGAGGACGCCCTGGCGAGTTGCAGGAAGACCCCGAAACAAAAAAGGTTATTGTAAGAGTAGAGGACACGCTGACAAGAAAAATAATAGAAAAGAAATTTGACCTTGTTGTTCTATCAGTTGGACTTGTGCCAAGTAAAGGAACACTGAAAATAGCAGAAATGCTAAAGTTACCACGCACCTCTGATGGATTTTTAAAAGAAGCCCATCCAAAATTCAGACCTGTGGACACGCCTATCGAAGGCATATTTATAGCAGGCACAGCCCAAGGTCCAAAGGACATACCAGATACTGTCGCTCAAGCAAGCGCCGCCGCTGCGAGAGCCATGGCATTGATGAATAAGGGCGAATTCGAACTCAGTCCGATAAAGGCTATAGTTTATGAGGATAAATGTGATGGATGCGGTGAGTGCATCGATGCCTGTCCTGTTGATGCAATAAAATTGAATGGAAAGGCGAGCATAAACGCTGCCATATGCAAGGGTTGTGGTTCATGCATTTCTTCATGCCCGAGAGATGCCATAGATTTGAAAATATTTTCCGATGAAGAAATAATGGCGGAGATAGAATCAGCATTGAAGGATAAAAAAGAAAATGAGCGACGCATCATAGTATTTGCAGATGATATGTGCACTTACACTCTGGCAGATGGCGTAGGCACAGCCAAAATGGGTTATCCAGCCAATGCATTTATTATAAGAGTGCCATCGAGCAGCAGGGTTACGCCAAAAATGATTTTGAAGGCATTTGAACTTGGTGCAGATGGAGTTTTCCTTGGAGAATGCGAGGAAGCTGTTTCACCATTTCCAAGCACACTGAAAGTTATAAAAGAAAATGTTGAAAAAGCAAGAATAGCATTGAAAGAGGCTGGAATCGAGCCAGAGAGAATACAATACTCACCTTTCGTAACAGTCATGTTTCCGAAATTCGTTAATCTGATTAAAAAATTGAATGAGATTGCAAGTAAAGAAATTCCTGAGGAAAAAAGACGAAAGTTGCATGTTTTGGAGGTAATTGAATGAGTAATGTAATTCATATTGAGGAAGAAGAAAATGAATTATTGGCGAAGGTTGAAGAAATAAGTGGCGAAACTGTGACGCTATGTGAGCAGTGTGGAATATGCACAACAAGCTGCCCGATGGCGGAGGAAATGGACTTCACGCCAGCTGGAATAATGCATGCTGTCAAGCTTGGAGATAAAAATGTGCTTGACAGTAAAGCAATATGGATATGCGCCTCATGTTTCACATGCACTGTAAGATGTCCTCGTGGCATAGATTTGGCGAAAGTAACGGAAGCATTGCGACAGATTCATTTAAGAAAGAATAAGGACCATGTTAATCTTGAAGAAGTGAAAGAAGAAGAGCAGGAAGAAAATCTTCCTCCAATTGCATTGGTAAGCGCATTGCGCAAGTTTACAGGGTGAAAAAATGAAATTGCCATATTATCCGGGTTGCACACTCAAAAAAAATGCAAAAAATTTTGAAATTTCAGCTATGGCGGCAGCAAAACATCTTGGAATAGAGTTGATAGAATTGCCAAGATGGAACTGCTGTGGGGCTGTTTCCTCGCTTACGAGCGATGATGTAATGCATCATGTTGCAGCCATTCGCAATTTAGTTAGAGTTCAGCAGATGAACGACGATGGCATATTGGAAAATGAATATCGCCTTATCGTCTTATGCTCGATGTGTTTCAATGTTCTGAAGCGTAGTAACATGCTGGTAACAAGCAATGCTTCAATGCTGAATACAATAAATTCATTTATGGATACGGAGCCAGATTATGAAGGAACTGTAGAGGTAAAGCATTTTCTGGAAATATTAAGAGATGAAATAGGATTTGAAAGACTTAAAAACGCCGTGAGAAATCCACTAAAAGGCTTGAAGATATCACCATATTATGGCTGCACATTGTTACGGCCAAAAGAAATTGGAATTGACGATGCAGAATCTCCAAGTATAATGGAAAATTTGATAGAAGCTTTGGGAGGCGATGTTGCTGACAACCCTTATAAATCTCTTTGTTGTGGTAGCTACCATACTGTAGGAAATGCTGAAGTTGTTGCTCAAAGAACATATAAAATAATAGAAGGAGCTCGCCGAAATGGAGCAGATGTTATCATAACAAGTTGTCCATTATGTGCTTTTAATCTTGATAATAGACAAGCTTTAACAGAAAAATTATATCCAGGCTTCAAAAGAATGCCTATCCTTTATTTCACGCAATTAATGGCTCTCGCATTTGGATATGAAAAAGAAGCAGGCTTTGATGGCAATTTTATTAATCCAATTCCATTGTTGGAGGAGAAAGGATTGATTGGAATGAAGGTGCAAAAATGAAATATGATGAATTGTATAATAAAGCAATAGAAAAAATTGGTGATGGCGAGTATGAAGAAGCCCTGAAATATTTAGATGAGGCAATTAAAGAAAATGAGAATGATACGAGAGCGTGGATTGCTAAGGCAACAGCTTTAATGGATTTGAAGGATTATGAGAAGGCAATTGAAATAATAGATAGAGTTATTACGATGGATGAAAATGATGATTTTGTTGTTGCTCTAAAAGGAGTTGCATTATATGAAACTGGAAAAGAAGGAGAGGAATTTTTGAATAGGGCATTGAAAATGAATCCAAAAAATTTCACAGCCATGTATTGGAAAGGTGTTGTGGAAGGAAGGGCTGGAAGGAAGGAAAATGAAGCAGAGCTAAAAGGAAATGCAGCCTTTATTTTGTTTGCTGCTGGAGGGGATGCAGAGGCGTTGAGAATATTCAGAGAAGTATATTATTCTGGCGTTGATTTGCCTATTCGATATGAATGTGGCATTGCCTATGCTGCTATGGTGGATTATGTTATTCCTCTTGTAGACAAGAAGGATGCAGAGAAGCTGATTGAAGAAATGGATAAAATAATTGATGATTGCTGGGAGCATCGCAATATGATATGCGAATCAGCGAGAGTGTTGTTGAATGATATGGTTGGGGAGGAAGTTAAAAATATTGTTGTCAATGATGAAAAAGACTTGGTATTCAAAAAATTGTTTGAACCTTGGCAAGAGGAGGTGGAAAATGGCGAAGAAAAAGAAAATTGATGAAAGCAAAAAAATGGTTAGGATATATATCATGGGGAAAGAATATCTTGTGCCAGCAGGCTTGACAATAATGAAGGCAATAGAATATGCTGGCTATCGTTATATACGGGGCGCAGGTTGCAGGGCTGGCTTCTGCGGGGCTTGTGCTACTGTATATAGAAAACTTGGTGACTATAAGCTACATGCAAATCTTGCGTGTCAGACTACTGTCGAGGATGGAATGTATCTGGTGCAGCTTCCTTTTGTGCCTGCTAACAAGGCAATATATGACATGGAGAAGATAAAGCCAGATGAGAATGTAATATTGCAGTATTATCCTGAAGTTGCGAGATGCGTATCCTGCAATACATGCACAAAAGCATGTCCTCAAAGCCTTGAAGTTATGGACTATATTCAGGCTGCTTTGCGTGGAGATATAAAAAAGGTGGCTGAGCTATCTTTTGATTGTATTCAATGCGGATTATGCGCCATAAGATGTCCAGCAGAAATAGCTCATTATCATGTTGGTCAGTTGGCTCGTCGCATATATGGAAAATACATGATGGCAAGAGCAAAACATCTTGAGGAGCGTGTAAAAGAAATAGAAGCTGGAAAATTTGATGATGAAATTAAAAAGTTAATGAAAATGAGCGTGGCAAAATTAAAAGAATTGTATAATAAAAGAGAAATAGAAGGAGAAGCTATGGAGAGTGGTTAAATGTATCCGAAAGAAATGGAAAAATCTGTTAGGAAGGTTGAGGAAACAAGGCAGGAAAGGCTGAAAAAGCTGCCTGAAAGAATGACAGCAGAGGAAAGAGAAGCACTATTAAAAAAATTTCATCCAGATTACAGGAAAGGGGCTAAAAGGAAATTAAAGGTTGGAGTAAGCAAAGGAAATATGCTTCCAAATGAAGTGGCAGACTTAATAGAAGCATATCCTCTTATTCATCCAGATGAAATAGATTTAAGCCAGATTGACTATGAAACGGACATTCTAATAAT
>JAGGYX010000165.1 GCA_021162305.1 Thermoplasmata archaeon
AATATTTTGAAATGTTATTCAAAAGCAAAGCATACAAAAAATTTAAGGGGTATGGAGGCAGAACAATTGTTGGTGGCCCAGGCGTTTGGCAATTTAAATATAACATGAAATTTGCAAAGCGTTACAAAATAGACTGCATTTTTGATGGTGAAGCAGAGAAAGATGTTGTTGAGCTTTTCCAGAAAGCTTTGGATGGTGAGGAGCTGCCAAGATATATAGAAAAGACTCCGAAGGATGCACCAAGCCTTGATGAAATTCCAGAGATAAAGAAGCCAAGTGTGAATGGACTTGTAGAAATTGGGCGGGGATGTCCGAGAGGATGCAAGTTTTGTAGCGTTACGCTTCGCCCTTTAAGATGGTATCCATATGAAAAAATTGAAAGAGAGTTGATGATAAATAAAAAATATGGAGTGAATGGAACGATTTTGCATGCTGAAGATGTCATGTTGTATGGCTCGAAAAATGTTATTCCAAATGAAGAAAAAGTTTTGAAAGTAAATGAGCTTGCGAAAAAAATTATGGATACTGTAGCGTGGAGTCATGCCTCTTTTGCTGCTGTAGCAACGAAGCCAAAGATAATTGAAAAAGTGGCGGAGATCATCATAGATGAAAAGCAGAAATGGTGGGGGGCAGAGATGGGCATTGAAACAGGCTCTCCAGAGCTGGTAAAGAAAGCAATGCCAGCAAAAGCAAAGCCTTTCAAGCCCGAAGAGTATCCAGAGATAGTGAAGCAGGCGGCGGGCGTTATGACCGACGCCAACATGGTGCCAGCTTGTACACTAATAGTTGGATTGCCAGAAGAAACTGAAGATGATGTCATAAAAACAATAGAGCTTATGGATGATTTGAAGGATTTTAAGAGCCTTATCGTGCCTTTATTCTTTGTTCCAATGGGCAAGCTCAAGGATAAAGATTGGTTTAAGGAGCATGAGATGAATGAACTGCATCGCGAGTTGCTCATAAAATGTTTGCGACATGACATAAAATGGACGAAAATAATAGCCACTGAATATTTCCAAGAAAAGAAAAGTCATTTGATGCTAAAGCCATTATATTATCTTTTCTTCAAAATTATAGAATGGCAGGGTAAAAGAAAAGGCGTTTTGGAAAAAGAACGGAAGGAGTCAATAGAAAAAATTGTGGAATTGCCTTCTTCATCAAAATAAATAAAATGTTGACCTAAAAAATGAAGATGGTGGAAAGATTATTTTATTATTTACTCATTTCCACGAGCTCCATTTCAAAATCGTTCATGGTATAGAGTATGTCATTGAAATTTGCCTTTATTTTAACAATGTTTTCGGCATCATCCGCATAATATATTTCGCCTATTCCTCTTACCATTGTTATCTTTGTTGCTTTGAAACCACCTGCCTCCACATTTACGGTTTCCACACTCTTGCACAAGAATGGATGTATATCGTGATATAGAGGATCCCATATTTTCGGAAGTGCCATCGGATTCGACAGATTGAACATGGAAAGCAACTCTGGTATTTTTATAACTGGCAATAATCTCGCAAATTCTGGCGGGAGCAGCGGCATGCCAAAAACTGTTGTTATTGTATTTACTATCTTTATTACCCTGAACCAAAGCGATGTTATTGTTCCATCTATTGTTAAGTTGGCTGGTGGTATTCCCCAGCTTTTATCGATGTCGAGCGGGAAATCAATTATGACATACGGGTGGTCAAGTTCGAGCACTGCATTTATATGTAGGGTAAATGGGATTATTTTGAATATTTTTTCCATTATTGGCGGAAGCGACAGATTCAGGCTTGATACATTGATGTTTGTGGATGCGGTGACCTCCGCGTCTTTAATGCCCATATTCGTTTTATCTATTTCAACATTTGCGACAATATTGACGTTTTCAAGATGAGCAGATGCTTTTATTGGATTTCCCACTCCGAGATCAAGGTTTATACTGAAGTTTACATCGGCATCTGGAATAGTCAGCGTGGTCATGTATGACGATGTCGTGACATCATCCACATGCAAATCAATTTCTATATGAGAAATGTGGACATCTATGTCTCTTCCTTCAACCTCATGGAGTGAGAAATCAAAATCACTTACGCTATACTTCCATGACATTCCCTTCTCCCATACAGGAATATCCTTGTGGAATGATGCTCTTTCTTCCTCTCCTTTGTTTCCGCTTCCGTTTCCGCTTCCGCCGCCCGCTGCCTCAATTCCGCCTATTCTCAGGCTTGGGTCTCCAAGCAAAACCCATGATTCAATTGTTTTTCTGTCTATCTGGTCAGTGTTTACAGCATCTATTATGTTTATGTAATCTGCAATCGTCTGCGAGTGGACTTCTCCCAATTCTTTAATTCCTTTTTTATAATTATAGAAGAACCTGGGTTCTATCCATCCCCCAAGACCCATTGTGCAGTATTCATTTATATATCCGTATCCGTAACCGGTGTAACCGATCGATGCAATTGAACCGCCCCCTTCTTCAAGGAGCATCCAAGAGCAACCATCGTGCGGGTAATGTTCCCCATGCATTACGGCATCTTCGTTATATGGTGCAAGATATTGCATTGTTACGTTAAATTGGGCATTGTGGCATCCTCCAACGACGACGATCGGGAGTTCTCCTTTATTGTTGTATTTCCATATATCAAATACTGTAAATCCAAGAGCGAATTCATCTTCTGTTTCTCCATCCGGCCAGAAATTGCCCCAAACTGCCGGGTTTCCATGTCCTGAGAAATACGCAAAACCATTTCCCTTCATAAAAGCATCTACAATATCTTCATAATTCTTGAACGTTCCAGTAGAGGTGTAAAGTTTATCAACTTGGAATCCCGCTTCACTGAGATGTCTGGCAACTATATCAGCAACAATTTCTCCCTCATACACTCCTCTTTTTATAATGCCTGAGGTATCTCTCGCCGGCGGCGAGGTATCTCCGCCAACTACAAATGCCTGGGTAAACCAGTTTCCACCTGATTGCTCGTAATTTATTATTTTATCAACAACGACGTCTGCTTCCCATGAATACCTAAATGGAAGTCTCCCAATGTATACATCCGGATAATAATCCATTACATCTTTCTTGCCCCATTTTGAATATTCCGCAAATACACCATTTCCATTGCTGTCCCAGTCATCAAAAACGAGCTTTCCATGAAGATACTTGTAAATATCCGCATAATATAAATCTGTTGCATATCCACTCTCGAAATCCGCATCATTATTGCTCCTCCTCTCCGGCACATACCAGTCAAATGTCTGTCCCTTTCTTCCGCCTCCAAGAAGCACGTACTTTATTCCCCATCGTTCAATTGCATCTTTTATCGCATATTTTATCTTTTCTGGCTTATCTCTTCCATTGTAGTTGGCGTAAATGTATTGAGTTGTAATCACCGTTGTTTCCACTCCCGTCGAATTTTTGAAATTCGCGAGTTTCTGCATCTGCTCTACGAATTTTTCATCGGTTATTATGAGCATATCATATGTGCTCTCGCTGAACATGTTCTTTTCTGGTAAATCGTATTTTATTTTTATGTCTATTTTTTTTGGCAACGAAAGAATGTTGGATGCCGGTTTATATTGAGGATAGCATCTCACATTCACAAATACAACCCTTTCTCCCTCGTTCAATCCAATTCCTTTTCTAACTTCATATGCTTTTTCTGGATAAGCGTCATTACTCTCATAGATGTCCTTATCAATATATTCTTTAGTTTCGCGCAATTTTCCATCTAAGGGTACTGGAGATGGTGCTGGTTGAATTTTTTTGTCAAGAGTATAATCGATGCTTTTCATGCTAACCTCAACATTTTCAATTTTTGTCCCTATTGGAAAAACAAACGTTTTTGCTATAACTGGAAGAATTGGTTTTCCTGTTTCCATAAGATATGAGTTTGCTTCGGGCAGTTCCACCACCATATATTTTCCTTTATCCCTGAAATCTGGCGTGCTTATATTCAAATTAACTTTTTTTATGGCTGTCTCATCTTTTAAAGAGAATGCCATCACTGGCAAAATCACTAAAACCGCCATCACACCTGCAATTACCTTCCTATTCATTTTACCCCCTTACCAACAATGTATGTGAATATAAATAAATTGCTGCATAAACTTTTTCTCACTCATTTTTCGCTATATGCCAGCATCTCACATATTTTTCAATGTGAAAGAGTTTTTATTGAGGTAACCATCGCCTACTATAACATAACAAGAGAAAAAGATTATGTATGCTGGCGTATATCATTTCATGTATTGCCTCGTTATAACAACATGTAGCAATGAAGATGAGAAAAAAATAAAGGAAGCATTGCTGGAGGAAAAGCTTGCAGCATGCATAAGCAGTTTTGATGTTTCCTCATCATATATATGGAAAGGAAAAATTGAAGAGATAAAGGAAAGAATGCTTTTTATAAAAACAAAAAAGGAGAAATGGGATGATGTAAAGCAACGCATTAAACAATTGCATTCATATGAGCTTCCAGAGATAATATGCATTGAATTTGATGGAAGCATCGATTATCTCAAATGGATTGATAGTGTGGTAAAATGATAATAACACTAGCAACAGATATAGGGTGGGAATATGCTGCTGAGATGAAAGGAGTAATATATTCAATAAATCCTCGAGCAAAGATAGTTGATGTAAGCCATGATATAATGCCACAAAATATAATGCAGGGTGCATTTGTTATCTATTCTATAACTCCATATTTTAAAAAAGCAATTCATATTGCTGTTGTTGACCCGGGCGTCGGAACAGAAAGAAAGGCAATTGCAATAAAATGCAAGGATACATGGTTTGTTGGGCCTGATAATGGCATTTTTTATCCCGCTGCCGCCCGCTTGGGCATCCAGAAGGCATACCAGCTTTCTGTTGGTAAAGCATCGCCAGTTTTTCATGGGAGAGATGTTTTTGCTCCTGCCGCTGCTCTTTTATCTCTGAATAAGAAGCCAAAATGGAAAGAAATTGGCGTTGATGAAATAAAAAAGCTTGATTTTGGAAAGGCTGAGAGAAGGGGAAGCAAAGTCATAGCGAGAGTTTTATTCATTGATAGGTTTGGAAATATCATTACAAATGCTGACTTAAAAGCCGAGGAAATGGAAGTTAAGATAAAAGACAGGCAAAAGAAGATAAGGAGGGTTAAATCATATGGATATGCTGAAAAAGGAGAAATAGTTGCTGTTGAGTCGTCGGGTGGTTTTCTTGAAATAGCGATGCGGGAAGGAAATGCAGCTTCTTTCTTCAATGCAAAAGAAGGAGATATCATAGAAATATTTTTTTAGCCCCTTTGTATTTTCTTTCATGAAAAAGTTGGTAGCAATTCTGGTTGTTTTTGGGATGTTGAGTAGTGCCATAGCTATAACAAATGCAAATAGTGTAATAAATGAAAGCGTGAAAATTAACGAGCCAGCCATTTCTTACAGCAATGGCTACGCCAATGTTATTGCTGCAATGCCATATCTGCATATAGCAGGCTATCCAATGCTTCCATATAAAGTTAAAAGCATTGTTCTTCCAGCTGGAAGCATTGTCAGAAGCATAGACATAAAAGCAAAAAATGTAAAAGAGATTGTCGTCGATAAAAAAATACAGCCAGCTCCAGAGCCCGTAACAC
>JAGGYX010000139.1 GCA_021162305.1 Thermoplasmata archaeon
CCTTCAATCTTCTTCTTTATTAACTCTCTTAACTCTTCCATGAAAGTATCTTTGTATTTCTCGAGTTTAAACTCCTTATTATAATATTTTTGGATAAGCATTCTTCCAAGCTCCTTCTCCTTTTCATTTATTTCTGGCTTTTCATCTAAATTTTCAAGCTCGTCCCTTGAATTTATTTCATCATGGTAATGCAATATTGAAAGAAGTAAACCCTTTTCAAAAGGCTGTATGGCAACGAGATACTCCTTATTTTTTATCACAACCTTTCCTATTGCAGCCTTCCCCATTTCTTCCATCAATTCCTTCAGAAGGAAATATGCCTTGTCCTTTTTATTTTGCGGGGCAATATAATAACTTTTTTCATAATAAATTGGCTTTATTTGTTCAATGTCAACAAATTCGTATATTTCAAGACTGTCGGTTCTTTTAGGACGGAGCTTCTTTATTTCTTCAGCATCTATGATAAAATAACTATTCTTTTCAAATTCTATTCCCATTACAACATCATCCTTGCTCAATTCCTCGCCATTTTCACAAACCATTTTGTAATGAATGGGCAAATGATGCTCTTTACACAACATTTTAAACTGCGCTTTCTTAGATTTCGTTGCAGAATATATTTTAACAGGAATGTTAACGAGCCCAATGCTTATGCTCCCACTCCATGTTGCTCTCATCAATTTTATTTGCTGCTGTATATAAATGTTTTTCCAAAGTTTTTATAGGGAGATGAAATATAAAAATGTGAAGGTTTCGTTAATATATCCGCCTGATGATGATGAAGCTCTTGAAACAGATAAGACATCATCCCCTTTTGCTCCTCCTTTAGGATTAATGTATATAGCAAGAATTCTATCAATGGAAGGCATTGAAACAAGCATAATTGATGCAAGGCATGAAAGAATCGGCCCAGCTAAAATTAAAAAATTGATCACTCAATCAGATGCCATAGGGATAAGCATACCAAGTTTTGCCAGGAAAAACTCCGAAAAAATAATAAAAATGATAAGAGAAATTGATAACGACATTTTCATCATTGCAGGTGGGCCGCACTGCACCCTTTTCCCTATGGACGCCATCGCGGCGGGCGCAGATGCGGCGGTAAAGGGCGAGGGCGAGTATGCGACGATGCATTTTAAGGATATTATGGAAGGGAAGGATGTAGCAGGTGTGTATAGAAAAGAAGATGGCAGAGATGGCATCATCATAGAAAACCTTGATGAAATACCTTTTCCATCTCACGAAATGGTGAAAAAATATGAATACGGTTATATAGCAGGGTTTAAGCCTTTTAAGGCAAAGTTCACAGCCATGATAAGCAGCAGGGGATGCCCTTATAAATGCAAATTTTGCAGTCGAGAAATTTTTGCAGGAAGAAGATACAGAGAGAGAAGTGTAGAAAATGTTCTGGATGAAATTAAGTTTGTTATTAATGAAGGATACAATGGAATAATATTTGTTGATGATAATTTTTTGCTGAACAGGAAGAGAGTGATGAAGATAATGGATGGAATAATCGAGATGAATGCTGAAATAAAAATAATTGTTGAGGGGGCAAGAGTCAATGTGGCAGATTACGAGCTTTATAAGAAAATGTGGGATGCTGGTGTTAGAGTGGTTTCTTATGGGATTGAATCAGGCAATCAGGACATTCTTGACTTTTATAATAAAAAAATCACACTCGATGAGATTAAAAAAGCTGTTGGCATTGCCAACAAAGTGGGCTTTTTCACGGTTGGTTCGTTTATAATTGGTGCACCCTTTGAAGACAGGACAAGAATAGAAAAAACTATAAGATTTGCAACCTCGCTTCCTCTCGACTTTGTAGAATTTTATATTCTTGAATATAGGGTTGGTTCTCAGTTGTGGGATGAAGCGGTAAAAGGAGGACTGATCGATAAAGAACAATATTTTGTCAAAGCATGTAAAGAAAATAATCTCGGATTATTGAATATGAATGAATTAAATCAATTGAGGAAAAAAGCATATATCAGATTCTATCTTCGCCCATCATATGTGGCTGCAGAAATATTAAAACTGGCAAAATATGGTAATGCAGATCTCATAAAAGCAGCAATTTCAATGACGCATAAGTTCATCTGAAATAAAAATTTAACAACATATTTAAATTTCAAAAATTTAATAATATTATGAAAATAGGGGAAAAGGAGGAGGAAATCATAAAAATACTGGCTGTTATTTTTCTCATAACTTTTTCGATTTTCCTCGCATCAGTATATAAAATTCAATTGAAAGGATATACATTTTATGAGCAATTCTTTTATTTACCAATTGTCCTCTCCTCTTTCTGGTGGGGTAAGAAAGGAATGGTAACAGCAATTGTAATGATTGTCTTCGTTATAATTCTGGGCTTTTACTCTGCCCAACCAAAAGAGGTGTTCTCTTCAATTATAAAATCAATATTGATTTTAATAACAGCTTCTTTGATAAGTCTTCTTAGTGAGGAAAAATCAAAAGCTCTGGAAAAGGAAAGAGAATTTAAATTAAAAACTGCTCATTATTTCTTCAATCCAATTGCAATAGGGGAAGGTTTTATAGAAATCGCAATGGAAAAAGCCAATGATGAAATAAAAAATGAGCTTAAAACTGCTCTCAATGCACTTGAAAGAATAAAAAAGGTTGTCAAAAATGTAGTTGAAAAAGGAGAAATAAAGGAATGAAAAGATATTGAGAAAGAGTTTGAAAAATAGGGGTTTAAACCAATATCGCCAAAAAGAGAAGAAAGCTTAAATAAGCATTGATGCTTAAAATCATATGTTGATAAAATTTGAGATATACAATGATGGCAAATACTGGTGTGCTCGAGGTATAGGCGTGGATATATTTACTCAGGGTAAAACATTAGATGAGCTCATGGATAATATAAAAGAAGCTGTTGAGGTTCATTTTGAAGAATTATTGAAGAGTGGAGAAGAGGTAAAGATTTTATCCATTTCAGAAACAGAGGTGCATTCTGTTGCCTAAGCTTCCTGTAGTGAGTGGGGAGCAAGTAATAAAATTATTGAGAAAGCTGGGTTATGAAATAATAAGGCAGAAAGGAAGCCATGTCAGGCTGAGAAAAATTACCGAAGCTGGAGAACACAATATTACCGTTCCAAAACATCCTGAAGTTGCAAAAGGAACATTAAACGATATTTTAACAAAAGTTTCTATCTGGAATAACATTTCTAAGGAAAAACTTATAGAAATGCTCGGAAAGATGTGAGTGGATATTTAAAAAATTATATAGCATTTTAAAATAATCCTTACAATGAAAGCTTTCCTTTATGCTGCCATAAAGAATGGAGAGACTGCAAAAAGAATATTGAGTAGTGGAAAGAAGTTATCAGAGGAGGAAAGGAAATATCTTTTAGAAGTAATAAGGCAGGCGGAAAAAGCGAGAAGGATGTTGGAGAAAAGTTGATTGTGCCATCTAATATAAAATATTCATGAAAAATATTGTAGAAGGAATGTTTTTACATCTGGTTTTGTTGTGGTATAGCTTTATTTTTCCTATGTTTTAAAGCCACTTTTAAAACATTGGAAAGTAGCATCTCGGTTGTAGATAGGAGCATCATTTTAATCCTCTATACAATCGATATTTTGCCAATATTTGGTTTAAATTGGAAAGCAATTTGATGTCCTCTGAATCTTCTTATTTTTCAACTTTAATCCCTTTTGATTTGAGTTCTTTTAGTTTATCATTTATATATCTTGGCCCTATACAGTATCCATACTTCAATCCATCCTTATTTTTATCTTAAATTTTTCCATCTCCTGTTGCCCACAATTTTAGACAACATGTTGCGAAGTGCCGAAGGCACGAAGCCAGATACCCGCTTGTTATATGAAGTGGCGGGCATTAAAACCTCCTTTCCTCTAAGATTTTCTTAGCGTATTCCCGAGTTAATAATGGGATTTTCTCAGCTAATCCCGCATCTAATACCTGTGCACATCTCACTTTAACAGCACTGGGCAATCCCTCAGTTAGTTCATAAATGTAATCTACAAAATCCTTAGTAAAAGGGATTAAAGGATTTTCCTCAAATTTTTTAGTTATCCTATTATAACGCAATACTTTTTTGATTAGCTCCTCCGTATTTTTTCTATCAAAATTTAGTAGTATTGTTTTAAGATCCACTCTTCGCATTAGTGGTTGGGTAGGTCCACCTTCTGAAATTTCTTTTTTTTCAATTTCATGGAGCTTATTCCAGCCATCCTCAGAAATTCCAATAAAGAAAATCATATTTGCCAGTCTATCTGAAGTTACATCTAATCCTATTGGAAAATCATAAAGTCCTCTTAGTAAAGCGAGATATATGCTATATTGGCTTTTAGATACAAGACTAAATAAGTATTCAAATTCATCAATTGTTAAAAGAAGGGACTCATACCCTAAGTTTTTCATAAAACATAATATTGCTGCAAGATGCTCTTTCGCAATATCTATACTTTCAATCTTTCTCATAATACCGAGCTCTCTTAATTGAGAAGAGGTAGGTTTTATTTCTCCTCTGAGAAAATACAGAGCCATTTTAGATTTTTCGTCTTTTGTCGTTGGCTTATGCAAAGGTAGCTGCTTTTTATATCCGTATATAGCTTTGAGTAAGTTTTTAGATTCATCAAAGTTCTCAGGAATTTTATTAATTGCATCTATTATTAGATTGTACTCCTTATTTTTCACCAGCTTATCAAAATCAATAGATTTAAAGATTCTAAAGATGAAATCCAATCCTGGTTTAGACTTTTCTTCTCCTTTAAAGCTTGAGTAAACTGGAAATATTATCTCTTTGAAATTTTTTTCAGCTTCGTCTTTAATCTTTAGAAGTGATAGTGTTTTTCCACGTCCATAACTTCCGATAATAAAAATAATAAAATTTTTATGAATTTTAACAGATTTTCTAAGAATTGCTTTCCAGTCTTTTAATTCTTTTTCTCTATTAGTCCAAAATTTTAAGTCTTCTTCCGATGCCTTATCACGACTAAAGTCCTCTATCACTCTTTCTTTGAGTCCATACTTTTCTCTTAAAAATTTATCACTCATTTTAGCACCTCTTTTCTTGTCATTATAATTGTTTTATAGAATTTACCTTTATATTCGAATAATTTTTGATCTGCACCCATAGGCTCACCTAAGGATATATGAAGATATGGCGTAGTGGATATAAATTTTCTAAATAGATGGTCAAATTGTTCTTCTGTTAATATATCTCTCTCTTTCAAAAACATAAGAGCAACAGCTTCTCTTAGTTCCCTAATATCAACTATCCCTGCTGAACTTTTACTCAGTTTATAATACTCGCCGATCACACACTCACAAAATCTTTCAAAGTTTTTTAAATCTGGATCAATGTCCAAAAGCACTTGTTTATAATTATTCTCATTTAAACTAATACCCATGGGATATTCAATTAATCCTACTTGATGAAGAATTGATAACCATTTTTCTATTCTTTCCTTTTTTTGCTTAAAAGATGCACCCTCGATTTGGTCACTTAAAACCTCAATAAGATCATTTTTAGAAAACTTACGTTGTTTAATAATCTCCAGAAAATTGAATGTTCTCTTATCAATCTCGCATATTATAGCTCTCCAGCATCTCTCATACAATTCATTATCAAATTGGCTTTCGATAATAAGCTTACCATTTGCACTTGGTTTAATAATATCTCCAAAACCTATTATAAGTCCTAAATACCGCAATGAGGGAATTACCATTCCCCTAAATATACTTTTTTCTCGATGTTCCAGTGTTTTATTACTTGTGTTGGGGTATAATTCCAGTACACAATCTCTCTGCTTTTCCCTATGATATGCAAATTTATCAAAACATTCTAAACACTTCGTGAGTTTTTGAATCCGATATTCTTTAATAAGGGGTATTTTTCTAATCATTCTCCCACCTCTAAATCTAAACCATCTCGGATACAAATCTCTCTAAATCTACAATACTCACAGTGTTTTCTTTCATTTGATCGAGGCAAAGCGGGTTTTTGTGACTTAGAAATTATGTCATATGCTTCGTCTCTCTTTGCTAAAAATTCCTTTCTTAAATAATCATCAATAGGAAAGATATACACTTGAGCAAATGTTATAGATTTTCTAAATAAACTCGGATTTCTAGTAGGAAAGAAATAAATAATTCCCCAATTAATGTCATTGCCAATTCCTTTAACATTCTCATATGCAAGAGCATAACCCGCACATGTAAGCTGAAAATGTGGTTTAAATTCAATACCTGTTTTTATATCACCTACAATCCCATATTTTGGTATGATAAAATCAGGAGAAGCTGGTAAATTTATTCCAACTTGTTTTATATGTTGTTTTCTTTTCCTTGGTATATCTATCTTAGCAAGTTCTCCACAAAGTATATCTTC
>JAGGYX010000086.1 GCA_021162305.1 Thermoplasmata archaeon
CAAAGGAAAATCTATTTATTTTCCTTATAATTTTATTAGTAGCCCTCTGTTGTTTATCCCCTCCCATAAAATCGGGATAAACCAGAGGGCTTAATTCTTTCTATTTTACTTGCGGAGATACTGAAATAATCGATAATTTTAAAATCATACTTTATATTATACTTAATGGGAATAGAAGAAATCGTAAAGGAGTATGATAAAAAGAATATTTCCATAGCAACTGCCTGTTCCCATTCAAGTTTGCAGATTTTTAATGGAGCAAGGAGAGAAGGCTTAAAAAGCATAGGAATAGCATTTAAGGAAAAGCCAAATTTTTACAATGCATTTCCTCTTGCCAAACCAGATGAATTTTTCATTGTTGACGATTATAAAAAAATAAATGAGAATGCAAGTTTTTTCCACAAAAAAAATGCAATTATTGTGCCACATGGTTCATTTGTTGAGTATCTTGGAGCTGAAAATTTTTTTAATCTCAACATACCAACTTTTGGAAATAGAAAGGTACTCGAATGGGAATCTGACAGAGAGAAAGAACGCCAGTGGCTTGAATCAGCTGGCTTGGATATGCCTGAAATAATAGAAAATCCAAAAGACATTGATAAGCCAGTAATAGTAAAATATTATGGAGCAAAAGGTGGCAGAGGATTTTTTATAGCTAAAGACTACAATGATTTTAAAAAGAAAATAGATGAAAGTAAACCCCATATAATACAGGAGTTTTTGATTGGCACTCGCTATTATATTCATTATTTTTATTCTCCAATAAGAAAAGATGGATATGGGGTGGGCAAGGGAAGTTTGCAACTTCTTTCCATAGATAGGAGAGATGAGACAAATATAGATGAAGCTCATCGACTTGGCTCCATAACAGAGCTGGAAGCCATGGGAATACAGCCAACATTTATTGTAACAGGGAACATCCCCATAGTTTTGCGCGAATCATTGCTTCCAAAAGTGTTTGATATGGGCGCTCGAGTTGTAAAAAAATCTTACGAACTTTTTGGTGGAATGATTGGTCCATTTTGTCTCGAGACAGTGGTAACAGAAAAATTGCAATTCAGGGTTTTTGAAATATCTGCCCGCATTGTTGCAGGGACAAATTTATTTATCTCAGGAAGCCCATATAGTGATTTAATTCAACCTGGCTTGTCAACAGGGCAGAGAATAGCACAGGAAATAAAATATGCTGCCGAAAATGACATGCTGCAGGAAATAATAACATGATGCATTTAATACTTGCAGACAGCGAGTTGGAAATAAATCCATGGAATAGAAAAGAACTGCTTGACTCTTCCATCCATCATAGCATTATGGAAAAAAACAGGATGGCACGACGGCGGGGACGCCCCGACATAACCCATTTTTTTCTTATAGTGGCAATGGAAAGTTTGCTTAACAAATATGGATTGCTTCGTGTTTATGTTCACACAAGGAACGACGAGGTTATATACATTGCTCCTGAAACAAGAATAATAAAAAATTACAATAGATTTAAGGGGCTTATTCTTCAATTGTTTGAAAAGAAAAAAGTTCCTTTTGATAATCCCTTGCTTGTTTTAGAAAATAAAAGTTTGAAAGAGTTAATTGATGAGCTGAAAGGAAAGAAAATTTTATTTACAAGAAAAGGCAGGAGAGTGGAAATAAAAAAATTGCACGAAATTATGGAAGAAGATGTTATATGCATAATAGGTGGCTTTCCTTCTGGATATTTTTTAACAAAAGGAATAGAAAATATGGTTGATGATATCCTTTCAATATATGATGGCATGCTTCCAGCATGGACAGTTGCAATGGAAGCAATAGCGGCTTATGAAAGATTTAAATTTTGATGACATATAAAATTGTGGAAAAAATTGCAAAATTCTGGGAAAAGAAAAATAATGCGGTTAAATGCAGGCTTTGTCCTCATAATTGTATTCTGCGTAATGGAATGCGTGGTATATGCAGGGTAAGAGAAAATAGAAATGGCGGGCTATATACTCTTATATATGCTTCCTGCTCTTCCGCCAATGTTGATCCTATAGAAAAGAAGCCATTATTTCATTTTTATCCTGGGAGCATGGTGTATTCCATCTCTACCATAGGATGCAATCTGAAATGTTTGCATTGCCAGAATTATTCTATAAGTCAGGTCTCATTAGAAGAAGCATTTTTGGTTGATATTCCTCCAGAAAAATTGGTTAAAGAAGCTTTGAAAAGCAGCCATGGAATAGCTTTCACATATAATGAGCCAACAATATGGTGGGAATATGCTTATGATACATCAAAAATTGCAAAGAAGCATGGCTTATATACAGTCTTTGTCACCAATGGCTATATAAACGAAGAGCCTTTAAAAGAAATAGTTCCATATTTAGATGCTGCAAATGTTGATATAAAAGCAATGAATGATGAATTTTACCGCAAAATAGCTAAGGCAAGGCTTGAACCAGTCTTGCAGGCTGCAAAATTGTATAAAGAACTTGGTGTGCATCTTGAGATGACATATCTTATCATCCCCACAAAAAACGATGATGAAAGGCAGATAAAAAAATTTATTGATTGGGTTCTAAATGAATTTGGAGAGGAGCAGGTCATTCATTTCACAGCTTTTTATCCAGCTTATAAAATGATGCATATTCCACCAACGCCATTAAAAAAATTGATTGAAGCATATGAAATGGCGAAGCAACATGGACTAAAATATGTTTATTTAGGAAATGTTCCTCATGGAGAATATGAGAATACATATTGCCCAAGATGTGGAAATTTGCTTATAGAGAGGCATGGTTTCAATGCACGCATTGTGGGAATAAAAAATGGAAAGTGTAGTAAATGTGGAGCAAAGTTGCCAATTATAATTTAAATAGAAAAGAAAGAGAAAAAGAATCTTAATAGCAGATATATGAATGGCAATTTTTCCAATTTCCATGTCACTCCCTTTGGCATCGAAACCACCATGTAATCGGACCATGGACTTTCTAATCCATTTGCATCTTTGGCTTTTACTCTTATCCTATATGTTCCTTCTTCCTTCCATGTATGACTTGCATTTATTGTTTCCCCAGATTTAAATGGACCAATCCACTGGCTGGTTGTATTATCTCCCCAATCAAACATGTAATATACTTCATCACCATTCGAATCAATTGTGCTTGTAGTATATGTATACTCCTGCTTTATCTTTCCATTTGCATCACCCTGTGGCTTTTGAGGCTTATTTGGTGGGACATTCTTTACTTTTATCAGCCATCCTTGTGTGTTACCGCTTGTTGGTCCTGTTCTTGCAGCAATAATGTAGCCTCCGTCACTGGTTGCCTGAATATAATATCCTCTATCCTCTTTGCTTTTACTTCCAAAAGTTTGATTCCATAGCATATCTCCATTTTCATCTATTTTTACAATCCATATATCTGCTGTTGGAGAATATGCTCCATAATTTTTTGTTATACATAATAAGTAACCATCTGATGTTTTATCCATGCCCCATAATCTATCTATTCTGCTTCCTCCGTATGTTTTATTCCATATCATTTTTCCGTTATCGTCTATTTTTACGATCCATACATCGCTATTCTTTCCATATGAATAAGTAAAACCACTAAAAATATATCCTCCGTCATTTGTTTCAAAGCAATCTCTTGCATATATTCCATCAAATTTATCTCCACCATAGCGTTTTTGCCATATCATGTTTCCTTTGTCATCTATTTTTATAATCCAGAAATCGCCATAGCCATTTACCTCACACGAACCTCCCATTATATATCCTTCATCTATTTTTGAAATTGCTCTTAACACATCCCATCCATAGCTGTACCTATAGATTTTTTTCCATTCCACATTTCCATTGTATCCTATTTTCATTAGTATACCATCATAATCATTCTCATCTATTTTTGTGCCTCCTATGCATATATAGCCATCTCCAGTCAGCATTATTTTGTATAGGAATGCTACATCATCATATTCCTTTATCCATTCTGTTTTTCCTTCATGGTTTATCTTCCAAACATATCCAATGTATTCATTTCCTGTATCTATCCATCCACATACAATGTAGCCATCATTGGTTTCTTGAACATATGTTGCCAAATAAGAACCGGCTACATCCACATTCTCCCATTGCAGATTTCCATTACCATCTGTTTTTATCGCCCATGCATATGCAACATTATTTCTTACAGTATCTCCCACAGCGATGTAACCATTATCATTTGTTTCTTTTACACAATACAAAACATCATATTCGTCTCCTCCATAGGTTTTGTTCCATTCTCCCTGCAATGTATTTCCTTTGCTTCCAGTTGTAAAAAAGCTCGCTATTATTAGCAAAAGGACAATACATATTGCCCTTTTTTCCAATTTATCACCTCCAAACTATAAAAATTTATTGATTTTTAAGTTTTTCTTTAAGCTGACATGCCATACATATTGACATCGAGCTGGGTTCACCGCATATTCTGCATGGTTGCAATTTTGCAGGCGGAAATTTTTTAGCAAGACAATCTTCCATGCTGCGATAGCTCTTCAATATTGCATGCCTTGTCCCAGGATGCTCCTCCTCAAGCATAAATAAAATTTTTCTATACTCGCCCCTCATTGCACGAACTGAATATGGACATGCTCCTTCATACACTTCAAAACCTTTGAGCAAAGCATACAGCATTGTTTCCTTTTCTGGCACTTCTATTAGCGGAAGGAGGCGAGGAATCAAATCTGGCTGGATATGGCGATGCGGCGCC
>JAGGYX010000045.1 GCA_021162305.1 Thermoplasmata archaeon
ATTTCAAAGAGACATGGAGCAGGTATAATCCTTAGGTACGATACAATTGGAGGGACTCATTGGAGAAACGAAATCATAGACCAGCCGATAGAATATTACTTTTGGCCCAACATGTCAAGTGATTATAGCAATCTCAAAATCGTTAAAATCGTGGGTAGCGATTCTCCTTATATCTTAAATCAACAGATAAGCATAAAAAATTTTGCATTGTTGATAGTCAGTGAGAAAGCGTCGCTGTATTATATAGGACAAGGCGAATACCCATTTAAAATCGAAGGACCTGGTGCAGTGATGATATTGGGCGAGGTATCTTCAAAATCTGGATTGATAATTAAAGGTTCAAACAATAAAGAGACATGGTCAACTTATCAAGCAGGTTTAGATGCTTTAAAACATTTCTTTTGGGATTGCGGGGATCAATTAAATGAGACTGTAAAAAGACAAATAGAGAAAAAGTATAAGATGCCATTACTACTTGAAAAAGTAAAAAATAATCTAAATAATAAATATTATAGAGGACACTCTGAGGATTTTTATAGTGATTTACAAGAGTTGGAAAAATTAGGAATATCTGAAGAAATGAAAGCATCGTTATGGAACAAATATTTAGAATTATCAAAAGAACCGACACTTTGGGAAAAGATATTAAATGTTATTATTTCGAATATTCCCAGTTTCGTAACAGGTGTAATAACAACCGTATTAGCAACACTTATACTGAAACGCTTGGGTTATTTGTAGAAAAAATATGGTAAAATTTTCTGCATTTTTGTAAAATTCTTCATGTTTTCTCTTATGTCATATAAATCCACAAGAAATATAAGATTTGCTTTTGTTGCGTAATATTGGTACAGAAACAAGGTAATTCTTCTATTTCTTTACTTTCTGAAGATACTATTACTAAAGCAAAATTTTATCTACTACCTCTTTTTCTTTTTGGTGATATAAATGCAAATAAGAGATGCAAGGAAAGGAATAGCGACGCAGGAAATGAAATTTATTGCAAAAAAAGAAGGTATCGATTTAGATAAATTAATGAGGAATATAGCCAATGGTAGGGCTGTCATTTTTAAAAATGTCAAGCATGAAGTTGAACCTGTAGGCGTTGGCAAAGGACTTAAAGTAAAGGTAAATGCTAACATTGGCACTTCAATGGATATTGTCGATGTTGAAGCAGAGGTTAGAAAGGCAAAAATTGCAAAGGAATATGGAGCAGACACAATCATGGATTTATCTACGGGAGGAGATTTAGATGAAATAAGGCGAAGAATATTGAAAGAAGTAAAAATTGTTACAGGAACTGTTCCAATTTATGAGGCAGCATGGTATGCCTTGAAGAGAGGCAATGCAATTGTTGAAATGAGCGAGGATGATATGTTTAGAGCTGTTGAAAGCCATTTGAAGGATGGAATAGATTTTGTTACAATTCATGCTGGCATTACAAAAGAAGCTGTTGAAAAAATGAAAGAATTTAAGAGAATTGTTGGAACTGTGAGCAGAGGAGGCACATTTCATGCTGCATGGATTTTACACAATGGCAAGGAGAATCCATTTTACAAAAATTATGACTACCTCCTTGATTTGCTGGCAGAATATGATGCAACAGTAAGCCTTGGCGACGGTTTAAGACCTGGTGGCTTGCCAGATGCAACAGATTTTCTCCAGATTCATGAACTATATACCATAGGAAAGCTTGTCAGGAAAGCAAGAGAAAGAGGAGTGCAGGCTATAGTAGAAGGGCCCGGTCACATTCCAATTGACCAGATAGAAGCAAATGTCAGGATGGCAAAGATTGCTACCGATGAAGCCCCATTCTATGTTCTTGGTCCATTGGTGACAGATATTGCTTCTGGCTATGACCATATAAATGGTGCCATAGGCGGCGCAATAGCGGCGATGGCGGGCGCTGACTTCCTGTGCTATGTTACGCCTGCCGAGCATCTTGCACTACCAACTGAGGAGGAAGTTAAAGAAGGAGTCATAGCCACACGGATAGCAGCCCACGCTGTAAATTTGATAAGATTCAGAGATGAATATGAATGGGATTATGAGATGAGTAAGGCGAGGGGTGAGCTAAAATGGGGAAAGCAAATAAAGCTTTCAATAGACAAAAAAAATGCTGAGAGGATAAGAAAGGAAAGATATCCTGAAAATCCTCAAGTATGCACAATGTGCGGCGAGCTATGCGCCATAAAATTGCTCCGCGAATATTTAGATGGAAAAAGGAAAGGAGAATAAACTGGTCGAAAATTGATAAATGAATAATTTTTCCGCTCATTTTGGAAAAGTCTGTGTATTTTATATAAAAGATAAGTCAGCTATTCTTGGAGTCCTAACTCTTATTCCTGTTGCTTTATGTGTTATATGGATACTTGGAAGCATGTATTTGTTTGGCATTCCCCCCCAATGTAATGACTTTAAGCATTGCATCCCTTACGGTAGGCTTAGGCGTTACATATGGCATTCACATAAGCCACAGATTTGCTGAAGAGAAAAGATAAGGAAATAGATGATGCCTCCAGAAACACCATAGCACATACAGGCTCTGCTTTATTTGGCGCCGCTACAGTTTCATATCCTCTACATTCATTCTGCCTTCCATACTGGCAATATGGGTAAGGATAAGAAAAAGGAGAGAGATTAGTTAAAACTTTTTGCAATAACTTGCGAGATCTCATCCATTATATTTTCTATTCTTTTCCTTACCAGTTTCCATGCTTCCCGCAATGAAACAGCTCTGTAGATATATCTAAGTCTTTCACTTTCATCCACCTTCCTTTGAATAAAGCCTTCTTCATGCAGTTTTTTTAAATATTTTCTGATTGTTCTTTCTGATATGCCGAGTTGTTTTTCCATCTCTTTTATTGTTAAGGATTTTTTTAAAAGCAGATTATAAATTTTTACCTCTGCTTTTTTAAAATTGAGGAATGCAAAAATTAGATTCAGCAATTCAACTGGCTTTTTCCTTTGTTTTAATGCTTTTTCTATCTCTGAAACCGCATTTTTTACCATAATATGTATG
>JAGGYX010000218.1 GCA_021162305.1 Thermoplasmata archaeon
TTCCATCCATAAGGTTAATTATAAGGGATATAAGAATATATCGATATTCACCGGATGCTTTTGTTTTGTTATCAATTGCATGTTACTTAAAGTTACAGTTATAAGTCATCGTAATAATTTTTGGACAGCTCTTCCATGAAATCTTCTACAATTTTATCTGGTAGGATTGAAAGCTTACTCAATAATTTTGCCCGAGATTTTTTTATTAAATAGTTAAGACATACAGATGCTTTACTTGCTTCATGCTTGAATTCAGCTCCTGTTACAACAGGAAGCAGGATGCATGATGGATATGCGTTGCCAAAATAAAGTGTGTTATGAGCAATTTTTGTCTCTCCATCAGATGCTATAGGGGCACGGGTATTTGGATTGGCAAGGAAGCGAGGAGCATTTGATGACGATACTTCTACCCTTATTTTATGCCCTTTATTCCATATATAGGCGGTGCTCCACAAATCAACTTCTATTTCATAAACTTTGCCAGCTTCCATGAATTCCCAATGGTCGAATCCATTTCTATTACGCATCCTCAAAATTCCATCTGTTATGAGCATTGAACGTCCATCCGGATAGACATCGCATATCTTTACGGTAAAATCTGTATCCGGACAATCAGATGAAACATACAGCCTGGCTTTTATTCTCCCAGTAACCCAGACTGGTTCATTAAGACTATCGCTGGTAAAAACGATAACATCATCCCTATTTTCAATCAACCTCTGGTCATATGGTCCCTTGGCAATATAAAGGTTCTGCCCGCCCAGCGTCGGCGCAGGGCGTTTTGGATTATATGTAAATGTGATTGAGTCAGAGGATGTCATCTCCGTGGAAAGACTGCCATCTTTATGGAAGTAAAATGAGGTTGTGGTGTAAGGCAATGGCGGCCAATCATCTGCAATGAGCCATGCATTTCCTGGAGCATTTTCATCTGTTACATCTCCCATGACATAATAGGCTACGGCAGGCCATTTGTCAAAATCGTTGCCACCATTCATTGTATATTCATCCAGCATATCTGTGAACATCTCGTTAGAAAAATTGCATTTTGAATTTTCTGGATATTGTAGTTGCCCCTGCTTCAAGTTATTTATACCATCGTGAGTCCATGGCCCCATAATGAGCTTTGATTTCCCTCTCGCTCCTTCTCCGCCATAATATTGATAACCAATGAATGCATCTATTGTTCCCTGGCAAAAGATATCATACCATCCTCCGAGATGTATGGCTGGCACATTAACATTATGCCATTTTCCATCCAAGCTAACGTTGCTCCAGTAATCGAGAGTATAATTTTCGTGGGCAAACCATTCTGGTAAAATAAAAGTGCTGTTCTGGCGTTGCAGCCATCCTTCCATCAAGCTTTTTCTGAATTCACCGCCCTGAAAAATTGCATAATGATGGAGATTTGGATTGGCTACTCCAGCATACTGGCATGCAAGATATGGCGGATTGACGCCAGCAAGAAAATACTGGCATATGCCCAAAGCAGATGCACCAAAAGTGGCAACATGACCATTGCACCATGGTTGTTGAGCAATCCATAGAAGAGTGTCCACGCCGTCTACATGGGCTTTTCTAAATGCCATGTCAATGCCTTCAGATGCAAATCTTCCTCTCATATCCTGTATAACGACGGGCCATCCAAGTAATGCCCATGTTGTTCCGATACGCTGTAAATTATTTTTGTTATATGGAGTTCTAATCAGAATGACACCATGAGGAGATTTTTTTGACGGAAGATAAACATCTGTTGCCAGATGAATGCCATCTCTCATTTCCACCATATAAGTTGTTTTCGAAACGCATCCAGAAAATGCAATAGATATCATTAACAACACAACCAGAACAGGAAGAAACAATTGTTTCTTCATAAAAATAATCTGGAAGATATATTTATATATTTTCAAATGTACATGGTGTGCATACAATGGAAAATGGAAGATTGTCACTCATTTCTTGTCTTCCAATTAATTAAACTCTGCAAAAACAAAAAATTAATAAGGAGCAATGCTATTCTAATAGCATGCCAATAGGATTTGTTTTGATATCGACAGCACCAGCAAAAGAGCATCAGGTATATAATGAGCTATCGAAAATAAAAGAAATCGTGGAACTCCATCCTCTCTTCGGAGAGTATGATTTGATTGCAAAGATAGAAGCGAAAGATTTAGATGAGCTTGGAAAAATTGTTGTTGAGAAGATAAGAGCTATAGATGGGGTTGCAGATACAAAAACCTTAACTGGCACAAAATTTTAGGAGGTGATAAAATATGGTAAGTGTGGATATATGGGAATTGTTTTTGAGCATGTTGTTGCTAATATTTGCAATAGGAACGATATTGGCTGGGCTATTTACTATATACTTTGGAACAGGGAAAAGCAGAGCAATAGGAAGCATTTTGTTCATAATAGGGGTGATAGTGGCTATAATATTCTATAATTATACAACTGGAGATATATGGAGTGTAAATGCATGGAAATGGGATACAATTAGGGCTGGAATTGCCTCCATAATCGGCGGTTTGATAGGCGGCTTAATTGCCTTAGGTGTATTCCTTGCAGGAATAATGAAGGCGTGATGGAAGTAAAGGAAGCAATTGAAAAAAGAAGGAGTATAAGGAAATACAAGAACAAATCTCTTCCCCTTCATTTAGTTGAAAGGTTGCTATACTATGCAAATCTGGCGCCCTCGGCTGGCAACCTGCAGGCGAGGGATTTTATAATTGTGGATGATGAAAGTTTGAAAGAAAAAATTGCAGAAGCGGCATATGGTCAGGAATTTTTAAAAGATGCCCCGGTGCTTGTTGTATTCTGTGCAAATTTGAAAAGAATAGCCCCATATGGGGAGAGAGGCAAGCTATATTGCATTCAGGATGTTGCAGCATCCATTCAAAATTTTTTGCTCGCTGCCTTGGATGAAGATTTGGCTACATGCTGGGTTGGAGCTTTTGATGAAGAAAGAGTTAAAAAATTACTGGGCATTCCTCCATGGATTAAACCAATTGCAATAGTAACTCTTGGCTATGGTGATGAGGAAGCTTATTCTTCACGAATGGATATCAAGGAACTCATCCATTATAACGCGTGGTAACTACTCATGCCATAAAGCAATATAGCCACAGGACATGCATTCATAGGCAGAGCTTTCCTTAATCCATTCTGGTATTTTTATAAAAGGCAAATTTGGTATTTCGCTTCCATCTCCAATTTTTTTCATTTTTCCCTTGCATACAGGACAAACTCTCTCCATAAAAGTAATCATTTAAAAATATAAAAACTATATACATGTGCCAATATTCGTGATTCAAAAGCATTATGCGCGTCGCCTTCATTACGACCTGCGCCTTGAAATGAACGGCGTGCTTAAAAGCTGGGCTATTCCGAAGGAGCCGCCTGCCAGACATGGCATTCGTAGATTGGCTATTCAGACTGAAGACCATGAGCTTGGCTATGCTGATTTTGAAGGGATTATACCAGAAGGGATGTATGGAGCAGGTAAAGTAGAGATATGGGATAAGGGTGAGTATGAGATGGATGAAAAAGAAGAGGATAAACTCGCTTTCTTTTTGAAAGGAAGTAAGCTGAATGGAAGATATTGCTTGGTAAAATTTAAAGAAGGAAAATGGTTATTTTTTAAGTGTTAAAATGAATGAGATGGAGATACTGAAAAGGCTTAAAAAAGCTTATCCTCACGTTAAAGGAACGGCTTTGAATTATTCCAATGCCTTGGAATTGCTTGTAGCCACCATATTATCGGCTCAAACAACAGATGAGCGGGTTAACATTGTAACTGCAAATCTTTTCCAGAAATATAGAAACCCCATGGATTATGCAAATGCAGATCTGGAGGAATTACAAAATGATATAAAAAGCGTGAATTTTTACAGAAATAAAGCAAAATATATAAAGGAAGCATGCAAAACAATAGTCGAAAAATATGGAGGCAAAGTTCCAGATAGCATGGAAGAATTGGTTAAATTGCCAGGCGTTAGCAGGAAGACGGCAAATGTTGTTCTCTCAAACGCATTTCGCAAGGATGAAGGCATTGTCGTTGACACGCATGTGATAAGGCTTTCAAGAAGGCTGGGATTAACAAACCAAAAAGATAGAGATAAAATAGAGCAGGATTTGATGAATAAGTATCCAAAAGAAGCATGGTTTGATATTGCGAATCTGCTCATCGCACATGGTCGCAAAGTATGCAAAGCAAGAAATCCAGATTGCGAGAATTGCATCTTGAAGGATATATGCCCATACTATAATGGGGAGAGAGAGAAATAATATGCAGGGGGTGGGATTCGAACCCACGAAGGTCTCCACCACAGGATTTCTCATCGGCGAACCCTTGATGGCGAGATCTTAAGTCCTGCGCCGTTGGCCTGGCTTGGCTACCCCTGCTTAATTTGAAATGTGGTGGGATTTAAAATATTAGCGTATGAAATGTTTTGAACGGTGAGTGAAATCGTTTCACAGTAAATTTTATATTTCCCGCATTGTTTATTTTTGAGGCAATAAAATGAAGAAAATATTATGCATTGTTGTTGTTGCCATTTTGTTATTTTCAAATATAAATGGAATGAATGAAAAAAGAATGAAGAATATGGAAGGAAATAATTCTTTTCATCCACAAGGAATGAATGAAAGAGTAACAAATAAAATATTCAATAAAAACATTCCATTCAATTTCCACAACATTTTTTCATTTATTCTATCAATTCTTTTTCCAAATCTTGAAAAAATTTTATGGCGAAATAGCAGTCCTTCATCTTTAAATGATGGAATTGACCAAAGCCAGGAGAAAAGCGATAGCTATTACAAAATTTATGGTAATCATTGGTTTGCCCAGTCTTTTAAAAATACTAAAGGAAAATTAACGAAAGTAGAAATATTGATTAGCAAACATACAAAGGGGTTGAATTTATTAAGTAATATAAAATTTGTGGACAATAGTAGGATTGGAAATCTAACAGTTGCTATAAGATACGAGCTTACTGGTAAAGATGTTGTAAACAAAACACTTTCTCCTGGTCAGATTCCTAAGAATAGGAACGGTGAATGGGTGACTTTTGATTTTAGCGATGTTGACATTTGGGTTGATACCACATATTATATTGTTGTCTGCAGCGATGGAGGAGATGAAGACAACTACTACCGCTGGTACTATGGAAACAACAACCCATACAGCAAAGGGTTTGCACGAAATTCAACAAACGCTGGTAGCAGCTGGAATAGCCTATACGATATTGACTTTTGTTTTAAAACCTATAGCAGCGTTTCTGGTGAGGAACCAGATGGAAAAGTAGAGCGTTGGGCATTATTGGTTGGAGTGGCAAAATATGCTGATCCTGAAGTAAAAGCCAAATATTGTGACTATGATGCTATTGATTTTAAAAATGTTCTTGTTCATCATGGCTGGCAAGAAGATCACATAAAGGTTTTAACAAACAAGCAAGCAACGAAAGCTAACATTCTTTCTTATCTGAACTGGCTTGATAGTATGGAGGATCAAGACGATATAGTAATATATTTTCACCCTTCACATGGAGGTCTAATCCCAGGATATAGTTACGCCCTGTATACCTACGATAGTAGTATTTGGGATCACACACTTGATGCCAAGCTTGATAACCTTGGATCGGCTGTGGGACAAAAATAGAAACTACCGGTTGCTATTTTTGTTTTTGGTTATTATAACGTAAACCCTTCTTCCAATATACTTCTTAGGAA
>JAGGYX010000020.1 GCA_021162305.1 Thermoplasmata archaeon
GAGATAAGCAGAGCATTACAGGCTACAACAAAAAGGTTATGGAAGAAGGGATTGCAAATGGATTTATTGAGACAAAAGATGAATATATTTTTCAGGGAGCAACATTGAAAGATGCTTTAGAAAACTCGCTCGAGCCTTATTTTACTGGCTTTACAAATGCAAATGGATTTATTGAAAGTATTGGTTTGCAACCTCAGAAAAAATTTGAAGAACTTGATGACGAGGAAAGAAAAAGGTTGCTTTCAGCTTTAACTTTAAAATTGCTTGAACAAAAATGCAACGAAATTGAATGGAAAAGGAAAGCAATATATGGAAGATATTATGGCAACCTTTATGATATGACCTCCAAGCTAAATGCTTCTGCTCGCCTCAATGAGCATGGCACTGGAATAGCTGCATGTTTTGGGGATAAGAAGGCGAGAGAAAGAGTTTTTATACTGCAGGAGAAATATAGAGATGAGATAAGAAAGGAAATGCGTGCCATGGAGAAAAAGGAACCATATGAGAGGGAGAAGTTTATTTATTTCTATAACGAGAAAAGAGCCTTGGGGGGTGTTCTTGCCGGTCTTGCACTAAAATATCTACCAAACTTTAATATGAATAAACCCATTCTGGCAATCTCATATAATGACGATATAGACATCTCTGCCAGAGCCACGCAAGACATGGTTGAAAATGGCATTAACCTTGGGGAAGCCATGCGAAACGCAGCTCAAGCAATAGGCGGCGAGGGCGGCGGTCATCCTGTTGCAGCTGGTGCAAGCATTCCCAAGGAAAAGGAAGAAGAATTTTTAAAATTACTGGATGAGTTGCTATGAAAACGCTTGTCATATGTGAGAAAGGAATAGCTGCGAGAAGGATTGCCCAGATACTTTCGAATGGAAAATATAGGCAAGGAAAAATTGCTGGTGTGCCATACTATTATTTTGATGATTATGTTGTAATAGGACTTAAAGGACATATAATGAAGCTTGATTATCCCAAGGAATTTTCAAAATGGAATGGAATCCCACCAAAAAATTTGATTGATGTTGAGCCTGTAAAAAAAGTCACTTCTCCTGCAACAAAAAAAGCTTTAAAAGAGCTGGCAAAAGGTGCAAGCAGAATAATAATAGCAACAGATTATGATAGAGAAGGCGAGTTGATTGGCGTCGAGGCATTGAGCATGCTGCCAGAAGGCATTGAGGTAAAGAGAGCGAGATTCAGTGCAATAACCCCATATGAAATAAAAAGAGCTTTTGAAAATCTTGGAGAAGTTGATTATAATCTCTCGAAATCTGCTGAAGCTCGGCAGTATGTGGATTTGATATGGGGGGCAAGTTTAACTCGTTTCATAAGCATTTCATCAAATCAACTTGGAAAAGATTTTTTATCTGTTGGGCGTGTCCAGACTCCAACACTGTCTTTAATAGTTGAAAGAGAAAAACAAATAGAAAAATTTGTCCCAACACCATACTGGATAATAAAATTGGTGCTGGAGAAAAATGGAATAAAATTTGAAGCCAGCTCAGATAAAATTGAAGATGAGGAAAAGGCAAAAAAGATATATGAAAATGTAAGAAAAAGAAGGGATGCAATTGTTACAGAATTTGAGAAAAAAACAAAGCAGGAAATGCCTCCCCCGCCATATGACACAACATCTTTTTTAAAAGATGCATCCTATATTGGCTATTCTCCAGCAAATGCAATGAAAATTGCAGAAGAGCTTTACATGAATGGATATATTTCATATCCAAGAACAGATAATACTGTATATCCACCCTTGCCATTTGATTCAATCCTGAAAAAGCTTTCAAAAGTTTTTCCTCGAGATATAGAAAAATTAATCAAAATACGTAGAGAAAAGCCAACGAGAGGTAAAAAATACAGCCATGACCATCCTCCAATACATCCTGTTGATGCATATAAAGGAAAGGAGCATCAAAAAATATATGAGCTTATAGCAAGGCGTTTCATGGTTACTCTCGCTAAAAACGCCTTGATAGAGGAAAAGAAATTTAAGCTTGAGGCAGAGATAATTTTTAAGGGGCAGGGTAAAAAAATTATAGAGAAGAACTGGCTCGAGCTATATCCATATATAAAAATAGAAGAAAGGGAGGTTCCAGATTTAAAAGAAGGAGAAAGGTTGAGAATAATAGAAGCAAAAATTGAAAGGAAGGAAACAAAACCTCCAAAAAGATATACACAGGGAAGTCTTCTGGCAGAGATGGAAAAACTTGGTCTGGGAACGAAATCAACGAGGCATGAAATCATAAGCAAGCTTTACCAGAGAAAATACATAAAAGGCAAAACAATCTCGCCGACGCCTGCAGGCGTGGCTGTAACCGAGGCTTTGAAGAAAGGAGCGGAGATAATAACAAAGCCGGAAATGACTGCCATGCTCGAGGAAGACATGGAAAAAATTGCAGAGGGCAAAAAAAGCTTTGAGGAAGTGATAGAGGAATCAAAGGATATATTGAAAAAGGCATTTGAAGTTCTCGAAGGAAAGGAAAAAGATATAGCAAGAGAAATAAAAAATGCATTGTACAAGCAGAATTTCTTTGGAAAGTGTCCAAATTGCGGTTCAGATTTAGTTTTGAGAAAGTCGAGAAATGGGAAACGATTCATAGGTTGTTCTAACTATCCAAAATGCACAACAACATATCCATTACCCCAAAAAGGCGTTGTATTTTTCGAGGGCGAATATTGCAAATGTGGTGCCCCAAAAATAACAATAATATATCGTGGCAAAAAATGGAAAAAATGCGTGGCAAATTGCAATTAAGCCTTTGCCTTTCTTTCCTTGGTTTTTGGTCTCAGTCTTTTTGAACCACATCTTCTGCATTTTGTTGCTCCTATAGGATTACGAGCATTGCATCGCATGCATATGAGTTTGTCGAGCAATCTTGCTTCCGCTTCTGGAAATCTTGCCATGCTGATATAACAAAGCATATTTATAATGTTTGCTATTGCCATATTTCATAAAACTTATATTGGAGGCGGGGATTAAACACATGAAATATAAAATAACTGGAGATAATCTGCAAATTGTAACAATTGAGCTTGATGAGAGAGAAAAAGTATATGGAGAAGCTGGCTCAATGGTTTATATGAGCAATAACATAAAAATGGAAGCTAAAGCCAGAGGAGGCATATTAAAATCAATAGGAAGAAAATTTATGGGAGAAACATTTTTCATGACAGAATTTTATCCAACAAATGGCAATGGCTATGTTGGCTTTGCTGGAAATGCACCAGGAAAAATAAAAGCCATTGAAGTAGATGGAAAGGAATTCATCGTGCAAAAAGATGCTTTTCTGTGTGCTGAAGATAGCATCGAGTTAAGTGTTGCTTTTCAAAAAAGGCTTGGCTCAATATTTTTTGGAGGAGAAGGCTTCATTTTAGAACGCCTCACTGGCAAAGGAACTGCTTTCATTCATGCATGTGGTGATTTCATTGAAATGGAATTGAAAGATGGTGAGGAAATAAAAGTAGATACTGGAAGCGTCGTCGGATGGGAAGGAAGCGTTGATTACAGCATAAGCAGGGTTAAAGGAATAAAAACCATGTTTTTTGGAGGCGAAGGACTTTTCCTCACAACTTTAAAGGGACCTGGCAAAATAATCATACAATCCATGACCCTTCATAATCTTGCTTCCGCCTTGGCACCTTTCCTGCCCCACCAGCAGCAGACCTCCGGCAGGAGTGGCGTGTTAGGGACATTTCTGGATGAAACCCTCGGCAAATAATCAGGCAGTATTCCACTTTATTTCGAGTTGCCATTCTTTAAGCTGTCCATAATCAATTAAGATGGGAGGATACATAATTGAATATCTTTTTTTAGTCCATGTTAGCAACTTTTTGAAATTTTCTTTTTCATTTCCTTCGAAAATCATGCTGGCTACGATGCGAGAAGGGAGAACTTTATTTCCTTTTCTTTCTTCACACCCTTCAATCAAAGGATTTTTCAATAAGGGATTTTCATAATATATTTTTATTCTGGCTTTTTTCTTGCCTTCCTCGCAGTCAAGCAAATACTTTCTACGCCATTTTAAAAATGGAACAAATTTTATTTTTATTTTGTCTCCATCTTTAAGTTGCAGTTTCTCTCTCAAATTGTGTTTTGAGATTATTTCCAGATATTCTTCTTTCGATTTTTCTGGGATTACAATTGCGGCTTTTAATCTTCCTATTTTTACTGGAAAACATTTCACTCCTCCATATTTTTTTCCTTTCCTAATAAATCCTCTCACCATTATTCCATCCATTTCTTCTAAAATTTTTTTGTAAGGAGATAGAATATTCAGAGTGCCAGCGTAAGGATTTATTCCAAGCTCTTCTTTAAACTGCTTTTTATACTCTTCCATAGACATGAAATTTTTTGCTTTCTTTCTCCCAGAAGTAACTATTCCCATCATTTAAAGTTCTTCTCTACCCTTCATTTTTGCATATAGCTTTATTCCCTCGTCTGTAAGTTTATAGCCATCTTCTCCTTCTTCTATTATTCCATGTTTCTGCAGCTCTTCTGCAGCATTTTTTACGGCTCTCTCTATTAAATGCTGTTTTTTTGCTATTCTTTCGAGCCTTTTTTCTCCTGATGCTATTTCAACAAACACTGCCTTCCTTATCTTATTCGACAATATGAAACCTTCATTCATTTTATCATTTGTATATTGTTTCTCTTCATTAAAGTTTTTCTTTTTATATGCTTATGCAATATCATTTTATGGCAGAAGGTAAATTTGCTATGCTATATGACTTAATATTTGGTCTCATTCTAAGGAGAATGGAAAGAAAGATTGTTGACATCGCCTTTAGACATAAATGCGAAAAAATAGTTGATATGGGATGTGGAACAGGATTGCAACTCTCTTTATTGAATAAAAATGGATTTGATACAATTGGTGTTGATATTTCGCCTGCAATGGTAAGATATGCAAAAAGAAAAGGATTGCAATGTATAATTGGAGATATATCTTCAACACCATTTCCATCTCATAATTTTGATTGTCTCATTTATTCTTTTGTTTTCCATTTAAATGAAGAGGAAAAGATAAAGGAAATACTGCATGAAGGAAAAAGAATATTGAAGAGAGGAGGAAAGGTAATAATTACAGATTATGGAAGGAAAGGCGTCATAACAAAAATGATTGAAAGACTTGCTCCGGAAGAACATTATTCAAACTATCTTGATTACATTAAAAAAGGAGCAATCGATAATATAGTGCAAATTTCAAAAATGAAATTAATGAAGAGGCATCGTTTCTATAAAGGAGCAGTCCAAACAATTGTTCTTTCTTAGACCACTTCAGGACCAAACATATCCTTTTTGCCTTTGCCCGCCTCAAATTTTACCTGCGGCAGCGGGATGGGCGGCGGCAGCTTCAGCTCTCTTGCAATGAAAACCGCTTCTGGCACACAGAAATGGAGTATAGCTGTATGAATTTGGGAAGCCACGTCATTTGGCATGTTTTTCTTGCTCTGCCATTTCTTTGCTATTTCCTCTGCATCATTGCCTTCATATATGAAACCCCCTTCAAATTTTATTATTCCAACAGGACCAAAACTTGCTGTATATTCAAACTCAACATTTGCAACATTTTTTTCAACAACGCTGAATAATGTTACGCTACTGTTATGGTCAATTCTTATATTCATAGGGCGTGATAAATCCTTTATATACCTTCTTGCTTCAATTGCCCTGATTTCCATATTTTTTATCTTCATATTCATTCAAAACAGATTGCTATATAAAAGTTCCTCTCCATTTGAAGACATGCTCCAATAAAGTTTATATATCCCGAGTTATTTTTACCTCATGAAAATCTTTGCCCTGATGGCATCATTTATTGTAATAAGCGTAATATTCATGGGAGCTGGAGCTGTTTCATCTGTAAATTATGAATGGGTGAAAAGCAATGGAATTGGAATGGAGAGCAATGTTTCATTTATAGCTCCAATGCCTGTAAATGTTTCATCATCTGCTTACCTGTTGCCTCATGAAATATTTCTTGGAACCTCAGAATTTTTCATTGCAATGGAGGGAAAATGAAGGTAATGCTCGTCGTGGAGGATGAAGAGCCAATTCAGGAATTGATCAGGGAATATTTAAAACCACTAAATATTGTAATACATTTTGCTTCTACGGGTGAGCAAGGAGTGGAAATGTATAAAAAATTGAAGAAGCAAGGCATAAAACCAATCGTAATCATGGATTTGAAATTGCCAGGCATAAACGGGGCGGAGGCGACAAAAAGAATAAAAAGATTTGACAAAGATGCTGAGATTTATGCCTTTACAGCATGGTTTAGAACCAAATTGGCAGAAGATGCAATGAAAGCTGGAGCAAAAGCAGTTATTGGAAGATATGTTGGATTTGATGGCTTCCGAAACATCATTAATGACATTTTTTCTGGTAAGAGTATTGCTGGCACAATATGAGCGTTTTTGGGCCTGTGCCATCTCGCCGCCTTGGAAAAAGTCTGGGGGTAAATAATATTCCTGTTAAGATTTGCAGCTATTCTTGCGTATATTGCCAGCTTGGAAGAACTCTGAAGATGAGTATAGAAAGGAAAGAATATTATCCGCTATCTAAAATTTTTGAGGAAGCAAAGGAAAAAGCAGGCAATGCAGATTATATCACATTTGTGCCAGATGGTGAACCGACCCTTGACATAAACATTGGTAGAGAAATAGAACTGTTAAAGCAAATAAAAAAAGTGGCTGTCTTGACAAATGGCTCACTTTTATGGCGTGAGGATGTAAGAAATGATTTGATGAATGCTGATTTAGTATCGATAAAAATAGATGCGGTAAGCGAGAAATTATGGAAAAAAATCGATAGACCACATCCAGGTTTAAAGCTTGAAAAAGTCATGGAGGGCATGCTCGAATTTGCAAGGGAATTCAAAGGAGAAATCATAACAGAAACAATGCTCATAGATGGAATTGACTATGCAGAGGAGTTTGAAAGAATGGCGGATTTCATAAAAAAGATGAAACCGTCGAAAGCCTATATAGCCATCCCGACACGCCCGCCTGCCGAGCCATGGGTGAGGGCAGCGAGCGAGGAAATGATAGTGAAAGCTTATGGTGCTTTTTCAAAAGTCGCAAGGACTGAATATCTCATTGGATATGAGGGAAATGAGTTTACATCTCATGGAAATTTTGAAGAAGATTTGCTCTCCATAACGAGTGTGCATCCAATGAGGAGAGATGCAGTTGAAAAACTTCTTGAAAAACATGGCAGCTGGCAACTGGTTGAGAAATTGCTGAAAGAAGGAAAAATAACGGAGATTGAGTATGAGGGAAATAAATTTTACATGAGGAGGATAAAAAGTAGAAATGATTTAAAATGAGTCTGTTTTCCTATTATGAAGGTTTGCATTGGCGGAACTTTTGATATCCTGCACGCTGGACATATGGCGTTGCTCAAAAAAGCGTTTGAAATTGGCAGCATTGTTTACATTGGCCTGTCATCAGATGAGTTTGTCAGAAAAAGTGGAAAAGAAGCAAAACCATATGAAGAAAGGAAAAAGGCATTAGAAAAATTTTTAGCCAGTAAAGGATGGAAAAGCAAGGCATTCATATCACCTCTGGATAGTGTATATGGAACAACTCCTTTTGAAGATTTTGATGCAATTGTTGTTTCACCAGAAACTGTTGAAAGGGCAAGAGAAATAAATGATATACGGAGAAGAAATGGATTGAAAGAATTGAAAATATATGTTGTTCCTTTTGTTTTAGCCAATGACGGCATACCAATTTCATCATCAAGAATAAAAAATGGAGAAATAGATGGAAGAAAAAGAGTGAAGCCAATGAAAGTTTGCATTGCAACAAAAAATGAAATTAAAGTTGAGGCAGTGAAGCAAGTTTTTGATGAGCTTTTTGACTTTGAAATTTTTTATGAAAGTGTTGCCATTCAAACAAAGAAACAACCATTTGGAAGGGAAATTTTTGAAGAAGCCGTTAAAAGAGCAAGCTCATGCAAAAATTGCGATTATTGCATTGGAATAGAAGCAGGAATTGAAAAACAGCATGGCATTCATTTCATTGGGCAAATTGTAGTGATAAAAGATAAAGTTGGTTTCACAACATATGGGAAAAGTCCCTCTTTTCAATGTCCTGATTGGCTGATAGAGGAAATAAAAAAAGGAAAAGAGATGAAAGAAGCAATACCATTTGAAAAAGGAGAAGAAAGCAGGGGAGCAATATGGTATTTTTCTCATAAAATGGACAGGCTTGAATTAACAAAGCTTGGAATTTTTATGGCTATGCTGCCCAGACTTACAAAAAATTTTTAATTGCTGCTTTCTTTTCCAATAAAGCGGGGATGGCCCAGCCTGGTAAGGCGCAGGATTGCTAATCCTGTGGGCTTTGCCCTCGTGGGTTCAAATCCCACTCCCCGCGCTATTTCATAAATTTTCTCCCGATGTATGATGGAGTCAGTCAGCCGATAGATTTATATTTGCCTTTTATATTTGGGTGAGGAGGGATAAAAATGGCAGAACAACAGGAAAATGTGGTATACGTGGGTAATAAGCCGCCAATGAATTACGTGCTTGCTGCAATAACCCAGTTAAATTCTGGGGCACAACAGGTGGCAATAAAAGCAAGAGGTAGAGCAATTTCTCGTGCTGTTGATGTGGCAGAGATTGTCAGAAGACGCTTTGTACCTGATGCGCAGATCAAGGATGTAAAAATATTCACTGAGGAGCTACAAAACGAAGAAGGCGGAAAAGTGAACGTCTCTTGCATCGAAATCTACCTGGCTCGCCAATAAGCCAGGTCTCTCTTTCTTTTTATAATGAAATTGCAAAAAGTTTTTAAACATAATAAATATCCCTTTTTGCATTGTTTTGAAAAGGGGATAAATTGAAATACACACGATTTGAAAAGGCTCGAATAATAGGGGCGAGGGCTTTACAAGTGGCAATGGGAGCTCCATTGTTGATAAAGCCTCCAGCTGGTGTAGTTGACCCTGTCCAGCTCGCCATCATTGAATTTGAAAAGGGTGTTATTCCAATAACTGTAAAAAGGAGAGGAAAATTTATAAAAGGAGCTGTAGTATAGGGAGAATATGGAAAGTGCAAAAGAAGAAAAAAGTTTACTAGTGCCAGAAGAGACCTATATTTCATGCGGCGTTGAAATAGGCACGCAGCAGAAGACGGCGCACATGGAAAAATTTATAGCGAGGGTGAGAAACGATGGTCTGTATATTATCAACATTGAAGAAACAGATAAAAGGATAAGACATGCTGCAAAATTGCTTGCAAGATATGAGCCCAATAAAGTTTTGGTTGCCGCAGTCCGCCACTATGCAAGAAAGCCAATAAAAAAGATGGCTGAAATATGCGGTTTTATTGTTTCCATAGGTCGTTTTCTGCCAGGCACGCTTACAAATCCTCTTTCGCAAAATTATAAAGAAGTTGATATTGTATTTGTTAATGACCCTATTGGTGACAAGCAGGCTATGAATGAAGCCATAAAAGTTGGATTGCCCATCGTTGCATTATGCGATACAAATAATGAAACAAGGTTTGTTGATTTAGTTATTCCAGCAAATAATAAAGGAAGGAAAGCACTCGCTTTAATATACTGGTTGCTTACAAGAGAAATTTTGAAGGCAAGAGGAGATATAAAAAGTGATGAAGAATTTAACTATGCAATAGAAGACTTTGAAGAAGAGTTTTAAATTTAGGCATATATTTTAATTAACCCCCATTACTGATTTATGAAAAATGAAGTAGATATTGCATCCATTATTGATAAAATAAATGCTTTTGTGAATGAAAGAGAATGGGAAAAATATCATACTCCTAAAAATTTAGCCATATCTATGTCCATCGAAGCCAATGAGCTTCTGGAAATTTTTCAATGGGAAAATCCATCTTTCCAAGAAATTAAAAATGATAAGGAAAAATTGAGAAATGTGTCCCATGAGATAGCAGATATTTTGATTTATCTTCTCAGATTTATATATAAATTGGATTTAAATTTGGAAAAAATTGTAATAGAAAAACTAAGAATAAATGAGGAAAAATATCCAGTAGAAAAATGTAGAGGAAAGCCAGATAAGTATTTTGCTTATTCTAAAGAAAAGCAAGGATAGCTTTTTATATCATGCTACTTTGCCTTTTATGTTCTGTCCAAAGTGCGGCGGGCTGCTATATCCAGAAGGCGATGAGCTTGTGTGCAGGAGATGCGGTTACAGAAAAAAGAAAGAGGGGGGCAAGGTAGTTGTTTCTAAGGCAAAGGAAAGAGAAGCTGTTGTCATAGAAAAAGATATAGAATTGCTTCCGAAAACAAGGGTAAGATGCCCAAAATGCGGGAATGAGGAGGCATACTGGATTTTACGCCAGACGAGGGCCGCTGATGAACCTGAAACCCGTATCTATATATGCACAAAATGCGGATATAGATGGCGGGAATATTAACATATGAGTAATAATGATTTTTCGGGAAGTTAATGGATATGCGAAATGCATAAATAAAGAAAAAGGATAATAAAAACGATTCAAATGAAGGCAAAAATATTGATGGCGATAATGGTTATTATAGGTGTTAGTATAACAAGCATAGCAGCTCCATCTGTTGACTTCAGCTGGACACCATCAAATCCAACGGATCTGCAGGATATTCATTTCATTGATGAGTCACAAGGCAATATAATTGCGTGGATGTGGTATTTCGGCGACGGGAACAGCTCAATCCAGCAAAATCCATGGCATCGCTATGAAGATGATGGCACATATCAGGTGAGGCTTGTAATAATACTCGAAAATGGCAGCATTCTATCTCTGACAAAAACAATCACAATTGCCAATGTGGCGCCGCACGCCATCATTGGAGGTGCAAGACTATACAATGAGAGTAATATTACTTTTGTGTCTGCCAGTTACGATGATGATGGTTCCATCTCCTCATGTCACTGGGAATTTGGAGATGGAAACACCTCAAATGGATGCATTGTAACGCATGAATACGGAAAGGATGGCATATATGTTGTAAATCTTACAGTATATGATGATGATGGGGCATCCAATAAAACAAATGCAACCATCATACTTGATACATTGCCACCTTCAACACTTTACAATATAAGCTGTGAAGGATGGTGCAAAAGTGATGTAGAAGTGGAGTTAAATGCAACAGATAATCTTTCAGGTGTAGATTATACAAGATATAAAATAGATGACGGAGACTGGCATATATATAATAAAACAATAGAGATAAAATCTGAGGGAGTTCATAAGTTATATTTCTATAGTGTTGATAAAGCAGGAAATATTGAAGGGGAAAAGAATGTGACCATAAAAATAGATAAGACAAAGCCATTCACAAAAGCTGAGATAAATGCAACTTATGAAAA
>JAGGYX010000084.1 GCA_021162305.1 Thermoplasmata archaeon
ATGGGTGATGTAATAGAAGTAATAGAAGGAGACGCATTGCAAGTAATAAAAAAATTGCCTCACGCTAATCACATCATAATGAATTTGTTTATTTTCCAGTCATTAAAAAATGTGAATGTGGCGAATTTATAGAAAAAATGGAATTTGAAGAGAAGAAAAAGAGCTATATTGAAATGGCAAAGGCAGAAGGAATAAATATTGATTCAATTTCAATCGATTTCATTGGAAACATTGCTATAATAAAGTTACCAGAGCATCTAATTAATGATAAAGAAAAAATTGCAAAATTTATTATAAAATCAAACAGGAATGTGAAAACAGTTTTCCTTGATAAAGGCGTTTTTGATGAGTATAGAGTAAGAAAATTGGAATTCATAACTGGAGAAAATAAAACAGAAACAATTCACAAAGAATATGGAATAAAAATAATGGTGGATGTAGCCAAAGTATATTTTTCTCCTCGTCTTGCTACAGAAAGAATGAGAGTGGCAAAAGAAATTGAAGAGCATAGTGTCACGATTGACATGTTTGCTGGCGTTGCCCCTTTTAGCCTGATAATAGCAAGATATGCGAAGCCAGAAAAAATATATGCCATAGATAAGAATCCATATGCAATAAAATATGCGAGAATAAATGCACAAATGAATAAAATGGGTGATGTAATAGAAGTAATAGAAGGAGACGCATTGCAAGTAATAAAAAAATTGCCTCACGCTAATCACATCATAATGAATTTGCCACATAAAAGTTTCGAATATCTGCCATATGCAATTGAAAAAGGAGATGTAATTCATTATTATGAGATAATCGAAAGGGGAAAAGAAGAAAAAAGAATGGAGGATATAATAAAACTATGCAGGAGTCATGGATACAATGTTGAAATAAAAAATATGCATGTTGTGGGAAGCTATTCACCAGCAAAAAGAAAAATAGGAATGGATTTATTCATAAGCTAATTCTTCAACATTTTCAATCGCCAGTTTAAGGAGCTTTGCAGCATTTTCAACATCTTTTATGCTTATCAATTCAACGCCAGAATGCATATATCTTGTTGGCACACTTATTACGCCTGTGGGTATGCCCTCTTTTGTTAAATGAATGACGGCAGCATCAGTTGTGCCGCCCTCTGCCACCTCAAGCTGATAAGGTATATTGTTTTCAATTGCAACATTTTCAAGCCATTTCAGCACAGAAGGATGTGTTATTAGCCCGCGTCCTGCAGCGTCTGCTACCGTTATAACGGCGCCGCCATCCAATTTTATGTTTCCATTTTTTGTTCCGGGGTGGTCATCAGCTATCGCAACCTCACAAACTATAGCAATATCTGGAGATAAACCGAAAGCGGAAGTTCTGGCTCCTTTTAATCCGACTTCTTCCTGCACTGTTCCAACTGCATATATGGTGGCATCGCCATTGAAATTTTTTAAAGCATGCAGCATTACAGCCAAACCAACTCTGTCATCAAGGGCTTTTCCTGTTATCCTATCATTTATGAGTTCTTTTACTTCAACATCTAAACTAATGGGGCTACCAACTTTTATTCCATATTTTATAACATCTTCTTTGCTTTTTGCTCCTATATCTATAAACATGTCCTTGCTTTCTATGCTTTTCTTTTTCTCTTCATCTTTCATTAAATGAGGCGGTTTTGAGCCAATCACTCCATAAACATCTTCCTTTCCATGAATTATTACACGAGAATTCAATAAAGTTGCATCATACCATCCTCCTATCTTTGTAAATTTTATAAAACCATTTTCATCTATGCTTTTCACCATAAGCCCTATTTCATCCATATGAGCAGCTATCATTATGCTCGGCTCTTCTCCATGCCTTATTCCAATAACATTTCCAAGCTTGTCAATTCTTAGCTCATCAACATATTCCTTCATTTCCTCCTTCAAAATTTCTCTTATATTGTCTTCATATCCCGATATCCCATGAGCATTGGCAAGTTTAATTAAAAGGTCCTTCATGGAAATGGAATTTTATGCAATATTTAAAGTTAGCGTGATGGAGCTCTAATTATGAATTTATACAATGAAAGCATATCTATTATCTTTTTATTGAAATAAAGAGCATCAAAAACAATCTTATTTATTATAATTTCCCTCCTTTTCCATTTTATCTGATATAAAAACAAATAACATGATTATTCAAACATTATTTTCACCGCCTTGTCCATAATCTCAATATATTTCCCTTTAGTGACAATCATAGAAAGATAACTCTCTGGCGTATTGCGATTCCAGAATGGATGAACGTGAAGATGGAGTGTGGTAAACCCTTTTCTATTTGTTTTATTTGTATTTGCGTCCCCATATCCATACATAGTTACAGTTGCTCCATTTACAGGTTTATAATGGTTATATAAAACCTCTATAACAATTGTAAGATTAGCATCTTTGTATGGTTTTTCTCCGTAAAATCTCTCAAATGAAAAGCTATCGGTTGGAGTGCCATTTACAGAAATAATTTTGGGTGTTAACTCTTTGTGTAAGGAAAATCTAAATGTAACTGAAGAGTTTTCTATATAAATTATTGTAAAAACAATTATCGCAAAGAATAGACTCATGAATGCCATTTTTCTGGTTTTACTCACAAACTAACAAATATCAAATTTATTTTAAGTTTTTGTTTAGTTGCAGCGTAAGCTTTTTAATATCGAAGTCCATAGATGTGCAATCGGCTTCGGGATGCTTAAAACAAAAAGATATTATAAGGAGCAATAATTAATTTATGAAAGTGAGGAAATAAAATGGCAAACGTTCAAGCAAAGATGTTCAATAAAAAGGTTTCTGACCCTAAAAAC
>JAGGYX010000079.1 GCA_021162305.1 Thermoplasmata archaeon
GATGTATATAAATACGAGGACGGTAAGCCTGTTTTTGATGACTGGGACAGCAATGGAAATGGAATATTTGGAGAATGGAAAACAAGCAGCAGAGACCAAATAGATACCTATCCAGATGTTTATGTTGGTCGCTTAGCATGCAGAAATGTAAAAGAAGTGGAGGATATGGTGAATAAAATAATAAAATATGAAAGTGAAGATAAACCATGGTTCTACAGAATGATTGGTATAAGTGGCGATGGCTTTCTTGATCAGGAAGATTTGGGTATAACATGGGATGTTAAAAATGTTGAAGATGGAGAATATACTCTATATACTCAAAGCACAAATGATGAAGGCGAAAGTGGACCAATAGATGTAACTCACTTTACCGTCGACCATAATGCAAAAACAAAGTTAACATTCAATCACGATGACTATAAAATACCAGAATTGCAGAATGGTTATCCTGCTCCTCCAATTGCAAAAATTGTTTCAATATCGAATGGCGATGTCGTTGGAAAAGACGATTATGAGTATAGTCCATCTGATAGCGAAGCATATCTGAATTCCTATTTGCACTGGGCAGATGTGGAATATAAAAACGGCATACTGTATATAAGAGGCAAATCATATGACCCGAAGCTATACGGGGACTACACAAACATACATGTCTGGATTAAAGATAAGGATGGCAATATTGTATTCCAAGCATGGCGTAATAACACGCTACAGATTGCAGAAGGAGACTGGACAGTTGGGGCAAAATTGCTTCATGATAGAGGAGGAGCATTCTATTATATGCCAGACAATTTTGAAAAAATATTCCTTTCTACAGCCAACGGCAACTTCACAGGAAAGCAGGATGTTGTCAATGCTTTGAGTGAGGGAGCAGGATTTGTTTTCTTCTCTGGACATGGCTCGCCAGGAGTGTGGGCAAACCATTATCCAGGCATACCCGGCAATAGGCAGCATGCAGAAATAATAGGCTTATCTGTAAGCGACCTCGAAGGCTCTCCGCATTTCCCGATGGACGCTTTGAGCAATGAAGGCAAGCCATTTGTATGCGTCGTCGGCGGCTGCCACAACAGCCAGTTTAATGTGAGCATAGTTATGACTGCAATAGACTGGTTCAATCGCCATTATATGAATACATACGGCTATCCCGTTCCAGAATGCTGGAGCTGGTATATTGTAAAGCAGCCAGACAAGGGAGCGATAGCAAGCATTGGTAATACGGGCTATGGATATGGAAATCTTGGAGAATGGTGCGTAGTTGCAGGCGTAGATAACTGGATAACCAGCGAGTTTTTCAGAGTTTATGCAAAAGGAGAAGCTTCGCCAATACTCGGAAACATATATGCAACAGCCATAAGCAATTATATAACTCATTTCCATGAATTTGTCATACCAGATGTGCATGAAGGATGGGACCCTGGTGACTTAAAAACGGTAGAGCAATGGGTTTTGCTTGGCGACCCGAGCCTTCAACTTCTTCCCCCTTCCTAATTTTGATTAAATTTATAAAAGAACCCGCTTTTTAGTTGTATGATAATCAGCGGCAAAGTAATAAAATATGGAGACGACATAAATACAGATGTTATATACCCGGGTAGATATCTTGAAATTACAGAGCCAAAGGAAATGGCAAAGCATGCAATGGAAGATTTGGACAGCAATTTTCTGGAGAAAGTGAAGGAAAGAAACATAATAGTGGCTGGAAAAAATTTTGGATGTGGTTCTTCAAGGGAGCAGGCAGCAACCTGTCTTAAATATGCTGGTATCGATGCCATCATAGCAAAATCTTTCGCTCGCATATTCTTCAGAAACGCAATAAATGCTGGCATGCTTGTAATAGAATGTAAAGAAGCAGATGAAATAAATGATGGTGACGAAATTGAAATAGATGTTGAAAATGGCATAATAAAAGATTCAAGCACTGGAAAGCAATTGAAGTTTAAAGCGTTGCCATCCTTTTTAATGGAAATTATTAAAGCTGGTGGATTAATTCCATATGTGAGGGGGAAAATATGAAATATAAAATAGCTATGTTGCCCGGAGATGGAATAGGAAAAGATGTCATGGATGCAGCCCAAATTGTTCTAAATGCTCTGGATCTGGACGCAGAATACGTTTATGGAGATATAGGTTGGGAATTCTGGAAGAAAGAAGGAAATCCATTGCCAGAGCGCACCATAGAAATGTTGAAAGAAACAGATTGTGCTTTATTTGGAGCAATAACATCCAAGCCAAAAGATGAAGCTCAAAAAGAACTGCCAGAACATCTTAAAGGCAGGGTAGAATATTTCAGCCCAATCGTTAAGCTACGCCAGCTCTTTGATTTATATGCCAATGTTCGCCCCTGCAAGGCATATGAAGGAAATCCATTGAATTATCGTGATGACATCGATTTAGTCATTTTCAGAGAAAATACACAGGGACTGTATTCTGGTGTGGAATTTCATCCTGTGCCAGATGAAGTGAGGAAAGTTCTGGAAGAGCATCATACAAATATGGCTCGATTTGAAGGTGTCTCAAATGAAGATATGGCTATCTCCCTAAGAATTTTCACAAGGCAGGGATGCAGAAGAATAATCAAAAAAGCATTTGAGTATGCGAAAGAATATGGAAGGAAAAAAGTTACAGTAGTGGAGAAACCAAATGTCATAAGAGAAACATCTGGGCTGATGATAAGAGAGGCAAGGAAAATTGCAGAAGAATATGGCGAGATTGAATACAGCGAGGCCAATATTGATGCAATGGCAATGTGGCTCATCAAAAATCCCCAAAATTACGACATTCTTGTCACATCAAACATGTTTGGCGATATAATATCTGACCTTGCAGCTCAACTTGTGGGCGGCTTGGGCTTTGCGTGCAGCGGAAACATTGGCGACAACTATGCCATCTTCGAGCCAACGCACGGCAGCGCCCCCAAATATGCTGGCAAATATGTTGTTAATCCTACAGCCATGTTGCTTTCTGTGAAAATGATGCTTGAGTGGCTTGGAGAAAAAAAGCTGGCAAAAAAACTTGAAAATGGCATAGCAAGAACAATAGAAGAAGGCAGAGTGAGAACATATGATATGGGAGGAACTGCTACAACTCTTGAAATGGCTGAAGAGGTTGTAAGAAATATGGAATGAGAATTGAAGCCGAGTTAGCCAGTATCTCCGCAAGTAAAATAGAAAGAATTAAGCCCTTTGGTTTATCCCGATTTTATGGGAGGGGATAAACAACAGAGGGCTACTAATAAAATTATAAGGAAAATAAATAGATTTTCCTTTGGCTTTATAGAAGGAAAAATCGATTTCCATGAAAAACACAATTCTACATACAAGGATAATGATATACTTGCATCACTAATCTTTCTTTTCAATAGAAATAGATATCCTGAAAATGGGTGCAAAAGATATAA
>JAGGYX010000105.1 GCA_021162305.1 Thermoplasmata archaeon
TATTTATCCCTTTAAGCCCTTTCTCTTTCAACTCTGGAATTTCTTCATATGTTATTGCTTTGTTCATGCATATTTTGCCACAGAGCCCGCAACCAATACATTTATCCAAATCATTGGAATGAAAACCCCTTAAAATATCCGTGGGCAATTTTTTTCCTTCCATATCTACATGCTCTTCGTATGGATATTTGATTGTATGCGGTTTCTTTGCAAGATGCTTCCACGCCTTTAAAGGCTTTAATATACTCATCTTATCACCTTTCTATATCAGGAGGACAAATATCGAGACTGAATAAAATCTGGCTCACGTCCGCAATATTTGCCCCTTTTAGCAATCTTTCAGCAACATTTATTCCGTGCGTGTAGCTTGGTCCGCGAACATGAACCCTTACAGGTTTGAGTTCCCCATCACTTACAACAAAGTAACCAAATTCACCTTTGCTACTCTCCACCCTTGCAAAAGCATAACCAGCTGGAACTTTCCAGCGTAACCAGTTAGGATGCTTCAATATATGCTCTCCTTCTGGCATCTTTTTCAAGGCCTGTCTTATGATTGCTATACTCTGCTCTATTTCAAGGCGTCGAATTAACATACGAGTATAAACATCGCCTGCCTCATGAGTATCGAATTTTCCTAAATCAGGATATGAAACAATATCAAAATCAATTTCATCATATGCGGCATATGGTTCAAGTTTTCGAACATCGTAGCCATAGCCGCAAGCCCTTAAATTCGGCCCACTCACGCCCCATTCTATTGCTTTGTCACATGGAATCTTTCCCACACCAATTGCCCTATCAAAAAATATGCGATTTTCAAACAGAACATCATCATATAATTCAAGCCTTTTTTCTATGTAAGATAACGTTTTTTCAATAAGCTTTGGAAGCCCAGCAGGCATATCCCAGCGCACGCCGCCTGGCCATATATAAATATGGTAAATCCTCGCTCCTGTAAGCTGCTCAAATATGTCAAGAATATAATCTCGATCGCCTAAGCTCCATTGTGGAATGGTATAAATTCCAATGCTTCCTGCGTAGCTTCCGATAGCCATTAAATATGCTGCTATTCTTGCAAGCTCAAGGACAATGGTGCGAATATATTTTGCTCTTTCTGGAATTTCCCAATCCATTAATTGCTCAACTGCCATTGAATATGCTGCTTCATTGACATCCGGCTCTGGAACGCAAATTCTGCATACTAAAGGAATATTCTGCATCCATAAACGGGATTCCATTAGCCTTTCAAAGCCACGATGAAGGCAGCCAACATTGCATTCTGCTTTTGTTACAGTGTCACCATCCACCCATAAATGGTACATCATGTTTCCAGTTATGCCAGGATGCTGCGGACCGATAAACAACTCATATTCCTTCATTTTCATCCTCCTCTATGAATGGTATGCTTTCATATAGCTTGCCAACAAATTTTTCTGAATCAAAATCTTTACGCATTGGTGGAGCATGATGCCAGTTTTCAAGCAGAAATGGAGTGAGACGATTGTTTCCATCGAATTCTATCCCATACATTTCATGTATTTCGCGCTCATATGTTTCTATTTGGGGAAAAAGATGACTCATCGATGGCATTGATGCATTGTTTCTGTTCATCCTGACAGAAAGCATGACATGTTCTTTTACTTCATAACTCCACAAATGATACACAAGCTCAAATTTTTCTTCCTCTAACCAGTCAATGCATGAGAGCATTACAAAATGATTGAAGCCATTTTCTTTGAGCTTTTTTATAGCATTTTCAAGCTCATCTGGCATGACTTCGATATAGGCTCTTCCATGCATTTCTTTTCCTTTACCAATCAATTCAATACTCTTCATTTTCTCCCTCTATTTCAAAATTGAAAACTCTTCTTTGATTTTCTTTATATTTATCATAATATTTCTGGTATTTTTCCCATCCTCTTGCTTTTCCCTCGTCGATCAACTCCATCAATTTAATGAATGCATTTATTATGCCTTCCGGGCGAGGCATACAGCCTGTAATGTAAACATCAACAGGAATGTATTTCTCGAGATGCTTTATTGTATTGTATGAATCCCAGTACATACCACCATTTATTGTGCATGAACCAAAAGCGATAACATATTTGGGAGATTGCATCTGCTCATATACTTGAATTACTCGGCGTAATGTTTTTACAGTTAGATAGCCTGTTATGAGTAAAACATCTGCCTGGCGAGGCGTAGCCATAGGAGCTATTCCAAATCTTTCCATGTCATAACGAGAAGTCATAACGGGAGGCATTTCTATTGCTCCGCATCCTGTGCAAAAATGAAGCATCCATAACGACGCTTTACTTACTTTTATCGCCAGCTTGCTCCATTCCTCATATTTCATCATTTTATCACCAATATATAAACCCATATCAAAGATATGGCAGCTATAATTGCCTCATATTTCCAGTAAAAGCCGAAAGCCTGCTCTATTCTAAAGCGAGGGAATGAAGCAGCTATGAGTATGGAGAGGATGAATAAAAGGAAAATCAATGCAAGCCATACTATGAAATTGATTACGAAAGCAAAATTTCCATGAGCAACAACACCCCCTCCAAGGAATAAATCAACAAAAAGGGTTGTTTCTGCCACAAGAGCTATAGCTTTGTATAACATTAAGCTGCCCAGATATTTCCCTCCAAACTCAACCATAGGACCGCTTGCTATTTCGTGCGGGGCCACAGGAATATCAAAAGGTTGTTCCATTAACATACCTTGCAGAGCCATATCTGCTGCAAAAGCAGCGAGCATGAAAGGAGGCATTGTTATAGCCCAGCTTTTTACTCCATTAATGCTTTGCATTCTTACAATGGTTGCAAGAGATGTTGTATCATAATATATCATTAAAGCTATTAAAGTTATGATAAATGGAAGCTCATATGAAAGCATCATAACCAGTGCCCTCATCACGCCGACGCCAGCGTTAGGATTTCCGCTGGCTCCTGCTCCGAGAGCAAAGCCCAGGGCGGGGATGGCAAGCAGGTATAAAACAAGAAAAGCATCCCCTTCCATGCTTAATAGCTGGACACCTCCAATAGGAAGGAAAAGCAATGTTAGCAATATTCCAGATATTGAGAAAAGTAAAGCCAAATCAAAAATCCATCCATGGCTTATGTTTGTTTTCTTGCTTAACAATTTTGCAACATCTATGAAATTCTGATAGAAAGGCGGACCAACTCGATTATGAACTCTCGCTATAATCTTCCTTCCAATTCCCATGAAAAGCAAGCCAACGCATGTTCCAATTACAGCATATGCAGTCAGTAGAGCTACCTTAATAGCTATTCCCATTACATCCATATTAACCACCCCATAACAGCAAGTAGAAATATTACGACATATATTGCATAATCCTGGACAAATCCCGTGTATATTCTCCTTATTCCATTGGACAGAATTCCTATGCCCTTGTATATCTTTTCAAAATAATATGTGGCTCCAGGCTCAAAATATGGAAGCACAACACCTTTCAATGGTTTGTAAAAGTTATGAGCAGCATGCATAGATGGATTATGAAATTCATATGGCTCGCCAGCAAGATAATTGTCTTCAAAGCTTGTTATGCGATGCTTCCTTGCCTTATATATAATAAATGCTGGAACCATAGCAGCAATCAAAGTAATCAAGACAGCCATGCTGTTATACTTTGCCAGACTTGTTTCAATTGCAAATTTTGTATGAGCTATGCTTTCTATGCCAGAATTGCTCAAAGCTGGCTTCATTAAATCAAGCATATAGCCTGGAAAAACAACAAATATAATCAATGGCAACATGAGAATAAACATTGCTGCAATCATGCTTTTAGGAGCTTCCTTAACATCTGGATATCGATTTTCACCCAAAAACACACCATATAGAATGCGGAATGAATAAAGAAAGGCACCAACGCCTGCTATTAGCATGAGAGGAGCGATAAAAACGTACTTTTGCTGGATTGCAGCCTCATACAACAACCATTTTGCAGCAAACCCACTTGTTATTGGAATAGCAGCTAAAGCAAATATTGCAAATAAAGCAGCTAAAAAGGTGAGAGGCATTCTGTATGCCAAGCCGCCAAGCTCACTTATTTTCCACTTGCCAGTGCGATATGCTACTGCGCCGGCTGCGAGGAAAAGCACTGCTTTAAAAAATGCATGATTGAATGCTTGAAATAGTGCTCCTGTAATTGCTAAAGGGGTTCCAATCCCAAAACCAATTGCAATGTAACCAAGCTGTCCTATTGAAGAGTAAGCCAACAGCTTTCTCAAGTCGTCTTGCATTATCGCCAGCATCGTTGCAACAAATGCTGAAAGAGAACCAACTACAGCAAGGAGATAATTCCATGCTACATTGGGAGTATAATTTTGCAAAATTTTAACCCCATTCAAAGTAAAGAGGAATAAAAACATTCCATAGTAGCCGAGTTTGCTTAAGCCTCCAGACAGAAAAGCAACAAATGGTTCATCGCTCTTCGAGTAAACAAAAGGAGCCCATGCATGCAATGGCATCAAAACTGATTTAACAGAAAATCCTATTATGAGAGAAGCGATTGCAATAAATCCATAGATGCCATTTATTCTTCCAATATCTGAAAGGAGTAATGAAAAATTCTCGTGCCACAATATCATCAATCCAAAAAGTATGGCGAATGCTGAAAATACTGAGAAAATAAGGTAGCTTATTATTGCTTCTTTATCTCTGCTTCTGTAAACAAGCAGGAATGATGACCATGACATAATTTCCCAGAACAGGAATAGAGATAGCATATCTTTAGAGAGCAATATGCCAAAAGTGGATGCAAAAGCAAAAAGCATGAATGGATAGAATCCATCATTTTCTTTAAAGAATGAATAAGAATAAAGCATTATTAATGGAAATAAAGGTAAAATCATGAGTGCAAAAAACCATGACAATGGTGTAATTCCAAGGTGCAATGTTATTCCTGCCACGCTTATATTCATCTGCCTTTCTATCCCAAAGCTTATTGTTTTGAAACCAAAATTATTTGCCCAGTCAATCAATGCAAATAATGGAAGGATGGATATGAAGCCTGCTATAATGGAAGCTATTTTCTTTCCAACAAAAAATGTTATTATTGCTGCAATAATCAACTCTGCAAATATTATGTCGAGCATTTTACCACCCCCATAATGGCAATGAAGCCATTTTATATGCTATTGGCAACAAACCAAGCAATATGGTGAATGAAACCATTACCACCATAGCAACTTTATATCTCAAATTCAATTTGCTTTCATTCCCCATGCTTTTATGCAAATATCTTGCAAAATATCCCGCTTCCACTATTCCAGCAAAGAATACAAGCATTATGACAAGCCATAACTTTTCATTAATTGCAGCAAGCATCAGATACCATTTTCCCCAAAAGCCTGCAAGAGGGGGCATTCCTATAATGCTAAGCACGCCAACTATGCCAGTATATTTGCATGCCGCTCCGCCCATCGAAGGGCTTCTTGAAAGGAGAAATAAAGAGGACTTGGCAGATGCATGACTTATTATTAAAAAGAAGGCTGCAATCAATGCATTTTGTATATTCTGACTTGCAAGGCTGAAGGCAATCAATATCAAACCCATCTGTCCTATGGAAGAATATGCAAGCATCCTTTTTACATCTTCCTGCATGAATGCAGCAAGCTCTCCTATAACGAGCGTTACTACACCAACATACAATGCTATTTCATAGGTGGCATGGAAAGGAAATATTACCATCATTATCCTTGCTATGGCATAAATGGCAGCTTTAGAAGGACCAAATGAAAGCAATGATGCAACCCCGCTACTGGCTCCTTGGTAGGCGGCAGGCACCCATCCATTTAGTGGAAATATCTCCGCTTCAACGCCTATTCCTGTCAAAAGCAATGCAAATGATGCCCATTTTATTTTTTCATCCATGCTTGATATTCTGGCGGCGATATCATATATGTTCAGAGTCTTGAGCTGGCTGTAAATAAGGGCTATTCCCATTAAAATGAATATTGATGCAATAGAACCAAGAACCATATATTTTATTGCCCCTTCTATTGCTTTCTCATCTTTCTTTCCCGCTATTAAAGCATAGCTTGCAACAGCAGTTATTTCAAAAAATATAAACATGTTGAATATATCTCCCGTTAGAACAATACCAGTTGAACCTGCTATGGCAAGCAAGTAAAGCATTGAAAATTTATAATTCCATTCTTTCCCAATTGCAATGAAATTTATGAAAGCAAATAAGTTAATCAGTAATGCAAGCATGGCAGAAAGGGCATCGACAGCAAGAAATATGCCTACCGGCGGTTTAAATCCTGCTATCATTTCATAAATTTTCCCATGTGAATAAATGTAGGAAAACATTCCTATGGCATAGCCCATGTTGAATGCCATCGCTCCCGCTGCAATGGCAAAGCCATATTTTTTGGCGAGAGGTATTATAAATGCTGCAATTAATGGAATGGCTATAAGCAAAACAGGATGCACTACCATTTCATCCCTCCTTTGTATTCCAAGCTACCTTTCTTTTCATAATATGAAATTAGCATAGCTATGGCAAGAGCAGTAACAGATAGTCCAATTACTATTGCAGTTAAAACCAGAGCTTGTGGTAATGGGTCAACATATTTTGTAAAATTTGCATTTTCTATGGGAGCTGTTCCTTCTGGCACATATCCAATTGTTATCAAAAGTAAGTTAACACCTGTTTCCATTATTGATAGCGAGATAAAAATTTTCATTAGATTACGCTTTGAAACCACTCCATATAAGCCGATAGAAAGCAAGGCTGCAACTGCAATATAACATGGTGTAACCAAGGCATAATTCATTTTTCCACCTCCTTCAATTTCTGAACAATCGAAGAAAGCTCAGAGCCAACTTTGAATCCAATTGCTATATATATAAGAGGTATTATGTCTGCACTCAAAAGATAGCCTGGCTTACCAATTGGAATAAAATTTTGGAGGAATGACGTTGCAAAAAGCAAGCCAAGCAAGCCAATTATGACGAATATTGAGCCAGCCATGCTCTCGCTATATGAAAGGCTTTTCTCTCTAACAAAAAATTCTGGATATGCAAGCATCATGAGCAGGAAGCCCGATGCGATGACGCTCCCACCAGGAAATCCGCCGCCTGGCGTTAGATGGCCATGGATGAAAATATAGGCCCCTGTTAGCAGTGCAAATGGAAGAACAAGCTTTGAACCTTCTTTTAATATTAAATTTGCCTCTCTTTTTTTCAATTTTTTGTATACATGATACAAAAGGAATGAAACTCCTGTAGCTGACGTAAATAACACTGTTACTTCTCCCAAAGTATCGAAGCCACGATATTCAACAACTATGGCTGTTACGGCATTGATTGCACCAGTTTCATTTTTTGTTTCCTTTATATAATGGCTTGGAACACTTTCATTTGCTAAGCTTCCATTTACTGGATTTTTGTAATAATAATTGCTTCCTTCATAGTCATTATATGAGGCAAGTTGCATGAATATGCCAATGGAAAAAGCGAAGAATATGATTGCTATTGCCGCTCCAGCATATCTCCTCATTCTTCCCACCTCTTTGTTTTTCCTATTGCGTAAACAAATACTGCCATTGTTAAACCAGCTCCTATTGAAGCTTCAGTTATTGCAACATCAGGAGCCTGCAAAACAAGAAACATTATGGAAACAACGAGACTTGCTATCCCCATGGCGATGGCAGAGGAAAGCAAATCTTTTGTCTCAACGGCGTATATTGCAGCCACAATTGCAAGAATAGCAATAATCCATGCTATGATAACGAGCATCATTTTTTCCTCTCCCCATATTTATCAACAATGCTTTTCTCCCATAGTTTTATTCCAGCATTATATGATGCACGGGCTAAAGCACTTGCCCCTACGGGAGCTGTTAAAACAATGAATAATGCAATTACAAGAAGCTTAATCATCCATTGCAACTGTATTAAACCAATTCCGAAAAGAAAGGAAAGCACGCCAAGTGTTGTTGTTTTTGTGGAAGCCTGCATCCTGTTATACAAATCTGGCATTCTTACCAACCCGATTGTTCCAAAAAGGAAAAATAGGGAGCCAATCAGAATGAAAAACATGCCTGCATAATTCAGAATCTGCCCTATCATAGTGCCCCCTCCAGATATCTTGCAATTGCAATAACACCAACAAAAGCAAGTATTGCATATACTAAAGCTACATCTAAATATATGAAGCGAGAAGAAATTAAAGCAATTAAAACAAGCAATGCAGTCGTTATATTTGTTAAAGCATCTAAAGCAACTGCTCTATCACTTGCAGTTGGTCCTTTTAAAAGACGATATGTTCCGAGAGCAATTGATGCCGCAAGAATTGAAAGAATCAAATACATGAAATATGAATTCAAGAGAACACCCCCTTGAGCAATTTTTCAAATCTTCCCTTTATTATTTCTCCAGCTTTTTTTTGCTTCATCGCTTTCAACATAAACCCAGTGTATGTATGCTTTATCATTGCTATAATCTATTGTCATTGTTCCAGGTGTCAGAGTTATTGCATTTCCAAGAAAAAGCTTTGCAGATGGAAGCTTTAATTTGGTTTCAATTTCGACTATGCCTGGCTTAACAGGCAATTTTGGAGAAAGAACTATTTTTGCCATATGCAGGTTTGCTTTTATCATTTCTTTTAGAAAGACAAAAAAGAAGGCAATGAAATATGCAATTCTTTTTGGATGGAAATATTTTATTCCAAGTCCTTCAAAATTTTTACTTGTTATTGCAGCAATTCCTATCGAGACTATTATTCCAGCTATCAGCTCTTCTATAAAAGCTTCAATTGTTATGCTTGGATTGTAAATGAGAGCTATCCATATAATTGTAAGGACGATTGCAACATATGCAAATTTTCCCTCCATGCTATCAGAAAGGTTATATACTTCGTATATATAACCATTTGGTTTTAATTTCGAACCATGATGGATGAAAAAGATTTATTAATATTGGAGATGCTTTCAAAAAATGCAAGAATACCATATTTAAAAATAGCCAAGATTTTGAATATATCTGATACTGCTGTGAGAAAAAGAATAAAAAGACTTGAGGAAAAGGGAATAATAGAAGGATATACAATAAAGATTGACCCTGAAAAACTCGGCTATAAAAGCGTTGCCCACATTGGCATAAATACAACGCCTGATAACTTTCTAAAAGTTGCATGTCGCCTTACGGAAATGGACGCCGTGAAATGCGTCGCCATCGTGGCAGGCGGACATTCAATAATGGTTGATGTGTGGGCGAAGGATAGTCAGCATTTAGAGAATGTTCTGGATGAGATAAAGAGCATGGAAGGCGTTGTTTCAGTAAATCCATCAGTTATACTGGAAAGGCTTAAGTCATGGTAAAGCAAAAACATTTTAAGCTTTCTTCCATTTGCCATTGAATGCCAGAATACAGTCCTAAGATAGAAGAGGAAATACTTGAATACTGGGAAA
>JAGGYX010000006.1 GCA_021162305.1 Thermoplasmata archaeon
GCATATAGCATATGGAAATGTTGTAATAAATATAACAGGCAATGATGGATGGCATAATATTGAATATTACAGCATCGATGCTTTAGGAAATGAAGAGCAGCATCATGTAGCAACATATTATCTTGACAACACTCCACCAACAACAACTTTGTTGCCCCTGCCATCGCAACCAAATGGCGAGAATGGATGGTATATCAGCAATATCAGCATTAATTTTTCATCTCATGACAATGGAACAGGAGTAAAAGCGATATATTATAAAATTGGCAATCAAGATTGGAAAAATTTTGAAGGAACATTTATTTTGGAAGAGGGGAACTATACTTTATATTATTATGCAGTTGATGAAGTGGGTAATGAAGAAGTAATACACATCAAAAAAATAAAAATAGATTGCACCCCACCACATGCATGGCTCATAAAATCTCCTTTGCATATCTGGAGTAATGAAAGCGTTTATTTTGAATGGAGGAGCGACGATGCCAATACTTTATATTCTTACAAAATGGAAAATTATTCTGGATGGAGCGAATGGAGTAACGCTGAAAATTGCAGTTTTATATTGGAAGAAGGAAATTACACATTTTTACTCAAAGCAAAAGATATTGCTGGAAATGAGAACATTTTATCCTATTCTTTCTCAATCAATTTTTCATTTCTTTTGACAAGCATTCAAATCAATCCAAGGTATGGAGAATGGATTGGATTGAATTCAAGCATTAATTTTACATGCAATAGGAATGGAACAATATATTATCGAATATGGCACAATGGATGGCATCCCTCGGTTCATGCAGGCACAGGCAAGGGAAATAATTTCACAGTGTATCATGAAAACTTCACATTATGGAGCTTGGGCTATACTGAAGGAGGCATCTATTATATTGAATTTTATAGTATGGCAGATGGCATAACAGAAAAAACCAGAAACGAAAGTTTTAAAGTAGATTCGATAAAACCAGCGATTCATATCTGCATCGAAGAGAATTTGACATGCAGGCATAACATAAACATTCAAATTAATTCGAGTGATGATTTTGGCATTGGAAATATTTCTATTTATTATTCCTATTCAAAGAATAGGAGCTGGAATGACTGGAATTTAGTTGGTGTAACTGACAACGATAAATGCAATTTTTCTTTTAATTTCTCCCGTGTAGGTTTTTATGCATTTATGGTGAGATGCATGGATTTATTAGGGAATGAGAATTTTTCAGAGGCAATAATAAGATTTTACAATCCAGATTTGAATAATGATAGCAGGGTAAATATATTTGATGTGGTTAAATTGACAAATTACTGGGGAAGCAATTCATACTTTTATGATTTAAATGGGAACGGAAATGTTGGATTTGAGGATATAGCAATCCTTTTCAAAAACTGGAGTTATGAATGAGCCTTATCCAAAAAAATAGAAATTTATATAAAGAATAGACTTATTCTTCCTAATAACCATGTTAAAAAGCAAAATATGGGGGGAAAAAATGAGTAGAATAAAGTTTGTAAAGGAAAAAATTAATGGGAAAAAGGGTATGTTAATGGGATTGGTAATAGCGGCAGCAATAATCATTTCAGGAATCACAATATTCACAACGCCAACAAAAGGAAACGGAGCAACTCCATTTACAATATTTGGATATGTTTATTACCAGGATGGCACACCCGCTGCTAATGTATTTGTTAATCTTACAGATGTTAACAACGGGAACTACTCTGTTAATTGGACAGATTCGAACGGAAGATATAGCATAACATTTGGAGGAGCCAGTGGAGTAGGCTGGAACGATGGCGACAAGATTGTTGGATTTGCGATAAACTCGACAGGTGCACAGGGAAGCAATGATACAATTATGAGAAGCTCCGTTGGTAGTGCTTGGCTTAATTTCACAATAGATACACCAATAACAACAAAAACTCTTACTGGAATGAAATGCCTGAGTGGATTGTATATTACCTTGAACACGACATTTAATTTCACTGCAACAGACAAAGATGGAGTAAATGCAACATATTACCGAATATGGCACAATGGCTGGCACCCAACGCCAGGTACAGGCGTGGGCAAAGGAAATAATTTCACAAAGTATACAGGAAACTTCACATTATGGGATCTAAACCAAACAATGGGCGTGCCAGCAGAAGAGGGAACATATTATATTGAATTTTACAGTGTAGATAAAAATACCACAATGCCTGGAATAGAATATACGCATAATCAGACGCATATTGTTGATGAAACCTTACCAACAACAAATCATTCATATGGAAATCCAAAGGTTACAGATGGTACCGTTATTATAGGTCCAAATACGCCTTTCTGGATAAATGCAACTGATACTGTTTCTGGAGTGGGAAAAATAGAATATTCCGTGTATTGGAGCAAGACTCGTCCAACGCCTCCACAAACATATCAGCATCTATACACCAAAACCATTATTTTCAATAATTCGAATGGTCAAAATAGAACTGTTTCTTTACAATTGCATTTCAATGAGAGCTGTTTCTATGAAGTTGTATGGAATGTCACAGATTGTGTTGGTCACAAAATTACTGGTTATCATGTAGAGTTCACTGTTGATGCAAAAGAACCGCTCATTAATATTAGTATAAAAGAGCCAAGTTATGTTGATAACAATAGCAATCTATGGATAAATTGCTCTACACCTATATGGATTAATGTCACAGACGAGGGTTGTCCATATGATCAAAATATTACAACTGGTGCAAAACAACTTATTATAAAAGTATTCTGGAATGAAACGAAAGGAAGCCAATTCCAGTATAATTATACAATTGTTGTTAATGACGGTGATTTAGGTGTTGACTTGAATCCTGATTATGGTAAGATATCCTATAAACTTATACTACACAATCAATGCTATCATGAGTTACGATTTACTGCAATTGATTATGTGGATAATGAAAATAAAACAAAAACAAACCCATTCTTCGTGGATTGCAAGCCACCATGGATAAATAAAACAATACCAAAAATTGTGGTTACAGAGCAGACTCAGCATAACACAAGTTCATCTGTTTATGATGCATATACCTGGGAATATGATAATCAGAGTTTCATAGCTGAGTGGAGTTACATTGATGCAGTCAGCCTTTATATTTCTGGAAGCTTTTATCCTCCATATGGTGCTTGGATAGAGATATATGAGGATGATAATGGGCAGCCAGGAGCAAAGCTGGCTGAGAGTGAACATATAACATTTAATGGATATTATATAGGGTGGATGCAATTCCATTTGCCATCCCGCCTCTATGTTGAGCATGGAAAGACATACTGGATTGGATTGAGAACAGATGGTTTGTTGCTGGATTGGTATGCCCAGAATAATCATCCAAATCCTGGACCATATAATGGCGGAGTGGCGATGATAGATGGAGTTATAAATCAATCATGGGACTTCACATTTAAGATAGAGTATTATCCAATATATCCATACTTCTATCCAATGGAATATTCCTTCAAGAATGGCTCCTATGAGCATAACGGCTTGAATAACACATGGATTACAAGCAAGGCATTCTTCCATGTTGCATATGGCGACGAGGGCTGCATGGGCGGCGTCGGCGTCGCAAGCAAGAAATATCGTATATGGAATAATATTACAGGATGGACGCCTTGGATGAATTATACAGGACCATTTAAC
>JAGGYX010000097.1 GCA_021162305.1 Thermoplasmata archaeon
CAAAATATCATTCAAGCTTCATACGAGTAAACAATTACGAAAGAATCAGGGCAAAATTTGTCATATTGAATCATACAAGATAAAATTTAATTATAGGTTGCCTATTTCCTTTTGATAGAATGAAGGAAGTAGCAGAAGTAAGGGAATTAAAGGAGAATAGATATATTATTATTGACAACGAACCATGTAAAATTGTAAGCATAACAACATCAAAGCCAGGTAAGCATGGAGAAGCAAAGGCGAGAATCGATGCCATTGGCGTCTTCGATGGACAAAAAAGAAGCGTTGTTTTTCCAGTCCGCCATAAAGTGCAGATTCCAGTTATTGATAAAAGAGTTGCTCAGGTTGTTGCAATAATGGGTGACAAGGTGCAGCTGATGGACATGGAAACATATGAAACATTTGAAATGGATATTCCAGATGAATTTAAAGATAAATTGAAGGAAGGGGAAGAAATTCAATACATACAGGCAATGGGAAAGAGAAAGATAACAAGGACATGATTTTTGCAGATGCAACTTGGCAATATAAAGATGCAAGATTTGTGATAGTTGGCATACCCTATGAGGACAAAGAAATGTCTTTTAGAAAAGGCACATCAAAAGCTCCGGATTATATAAGGGAGTTATCCTACAATTATGAAAGCTACGATATTTTCACAGGCGTAGATTTTACCAATGCACAAATGCATGATGCTGGAAATTTTGATTTGGAAAATGGAAGAAAAATCATCAAAGAAGCCATAAAAAATGGAAAAATTCCAGTCGTAATTGGAGGATCGCATTCGATAACTCCTTTCATTATCCCATATGATGAAATAGATGGTGTAGTTATTTTAGATGCTCATGCAGATTTCAGAAAAGAATATTTAGGAGACGAAAACAGTCATGCCTGCACAGCAAGAAGAATTTTTGAAAAAATTGGAAAAGATGGCATAACAAGCTTTGGAATTCGTTCCATATCAAAGGAAGAAAAAGAAGACGCAGAAAAACTGGGTTTCAAATATTATACATCAAAGCAATTTAATTTGAAACTAATTGAAAAAATAAAATATGAAAAAATTTATTTGAGCATTGACATGGACGTTTTTGACCCATGTTATGCTTCTGGTGTAAGTAATCCAGAACCATTTGGACTTGGCTATGAAATATTCAATTTCATTGAAAAAATTGCTTCTCGCATAGTAGCTATTGATATTGTTGAAACATGCCCGCCATATGATGATGGAAAAACTGGATTGCTCGCTGCCAAAATTATAACGAGCTTCGTTGCTTGGAAATCTTCGATGCTCATCTGAATGGATTTCTTTTTCCGATAACCTCCAGGCTTGCAAGCGCTGCCTTCGCCCCCTCGCCACATGCCGTCACAATCTGGCGTACGCCTCCCGTTATGTCGCCAGCTGCATATATTCTTTTAACATTTGTGCGTTGCATTCCATCCACTCTTATATAACCATGCTCATCCAATTCAATGCCTATTTTCTTTGCAAGCTCATTATTTGGCTCCTCCCCTATTGAAACGAATATTCCATCTATGGCTATCTCTTTTATTTCTCCTGTTTTAACATTTTTTATCTTAATCCCTTTAACCATTTCATCTCCAAATATTTCTTCTACAACACTGTTCCATATAAAGTTTACACCTTTTTCCTTTGCCTCATCTTCCAATATCTTTTCAGCTCTAAGCTCATCTCTTCTATGAACAACTGTAACATTGCATCCTATATCTTTCAAATATATTGCTTCTGATATAGCTGTATTTCCTCCTCCAACAACAATAACATTTTTTCCTACGAAGAAAGGACCATCACATGTGGCACAATATGAAACACCACGCCCACGAAATTCTTCCTCGCCTTTCACTCCAAGCTTTCGATGCTCTGTTCCTGTGCATAGTATAACAGCACCAACTCTATAACTTCTCTTGGATGTTATAACCTCCACATGCTCGTCATTGACTTTTAAATCTTTAACCTCTTCCAGAAAATGCATCTCCGCATATTGCGAAGCATGCTCCTTCATCTTTTCCATTAGCTCTGGTCCTTTGATTTTTTTGAAGCCGGGGTAATTTTCTATCTCATCTGCCTCGCTCGTCAGCCCGCCGCCCATTCCTTTATCAAATATAACAACGCTTGCTCCGCTCCTGCCAGCATAGATTGCTGCTGAATAACCCGCTGCTCCAGCCCCTATGATAGCTATATCATAATCATACGGCATGTGAGGTATATGTGGGGATATATTAAAAATTTAGCTTTTTATGTCTTTATTCGATGCAGCTTTTTGCTTTTTTACAATAAAAATGATTATTGGAAGAATTATAAATGCAAGCATATCGCCAGTATCTCCAGCAAATGCCAGAACATCTGCAAAATTCCTTATGCCAGCAAGATATATTGCAAGAGGTGGAATTGCAGTAATAGCCCATGCATATATTTTTCTTGTCCTCAGAAATTCCTTTGTATTGCTCTGCTGGGCTAAAGCGACGCCTATATAACTTGTGGTTATAGCTATCATTGGAATAACATTTCCAAAAATGTTTCCAAGTCTGCCATACATGCTCTCGAGACCCTGTGTCGCTATCTGGGGCATATTCCTGCCAAATACAAATAAAAAGACCGCCATGAAAATAGCATATATTATAGCTGGAATTAGAAATGATAAAATAACTGCTTTCTTAGCTTTTTCATAACTTCCCAGTCCATTATAGACATCTGGAATCACAGTATGACAGCCCAAGGAGAATATCGCAACTCCCATCATGGAAAATATGCCACTGAAATCTGTATAAATTCCATTTTCAACTTTTGCATATGGGGAGAGCATGAAAACAACAGATATAAAAAGGAGGAGCATGATGAAGCTCATCACCAACTCTGTTTTTCCACTCGCCTCCAGACCAAGATAAATCACTATGGACGAAAACAGCCAGAATAGAATAGAAGCCAGCATTTCATCAATGCCCAGCAAATTTGAAAATACGCTACCCATGCCTGAAATATATGCAAGCAAGGCGCCAAAACTCATGATAATGATGCTTGAATACATGAACCAGCCACCGGCTTTCCCCAGAATTTTTTGGGCAAGAGTGCTCATTTGCATTCCACCCATTTCTGCAGAAAATTTGAGGATAATGAGGGCTGTAAAAAGCATCAGCAACATGACTCCAAATAGAATAAGAGAAGCAAGAAAGATTCCCACACGAGAGGCAGCATATGGCAGCCCGAGCACGCCTGCGCCAATCTGCGTGCCGATAAGTATTGCCATTCCCTCGAGAAATGAAATTTTTGGCTTATAAAGTTTTATGGTGCTTATTCTTATAATGAATCTTTTTTTCTGTTCATTCAAAACATGGATGAGAAGTCTTTCTTTTTTCAGTCTTTTCCTTTTTAACAGCTTCCTTCTGTTGTCAACAGTCATGCTCATTCAATAACAATTGCAGTCGTTGTATCTATTACTCCATCTATTTTATATATGGCAGGTATAATTTCTCTTGCAAGCTCCTTAAAATTTTCTGCCTCAACCTTTACTATTGCATCATATGGTCCAGTGACTTCTTCAGCTTCTATCACATTTGTTACCTTTTTTCTTATTTCATTCATTATCTTATCAGCCTTATCCACTTCTAATGTCAGTAAAACATATGCCTTTATCATAAAATAAAAAATGGCAAAGGGTTTATATTTCTTTTACATTTTCTGGCATCACTTCCTTTATTTCCTTTCCTTTAAAAATAACTTTTATTTCCTTGCTCGAAATAATGCTAACGTTTTTGCATCCTGTTGCAAGTTTTATTCCAAATGCGACGTCATCATTTCCATATACAACAATCTCATTGCAATCTTTTGGCATCTCTCTGCCAATCTTAATTCCAATTTTTACATCTTCACTAAAAACCTGCTTTTCTCTTGCAATATTATATAAATCAAGAAATACGTCAGCTTTTGTATCTCGCAACGTTGGGCGAGCTATTCTTGCATCCTTAATCAAAGATAAATTTAAATCCTGCAATATATAGCCTTCTTTAAAATATTCTGCCCTCGCCATTAAATTGCCCATCGGGTCATAAATCTGGCTTCCTCCCCAGAAAACCAGATTTTCTTCCTCCCCTGCAAGATTTGAATAAATGAGGAAGGAAGTATTTTCAATTGCTCTTGCTGAAAAAACTTTTTCAAAGAATTGACGAGATGTGGAGGGGGAAGCAGAAATGCACACAATTATATCTGCTCCTTTTAATGACATTGATTTAAGCAACTCGGGAAAGAAAATATCATAGCATATACACATGCCTATTGTAGCAAATTTTGTTTTGAATACTGGAGCAATGCTCCCTTCTTTAAAATAAAATTTTTCTTCAAATGGACCAAAATTTGCAAGATAATTTTTTTTGTATATTCCTATTCCATCTGGATTTGCCATTACTGCAGCATTATAGATTATTCCTTCTCTCTCCTCAACTGGCATTCCAAAAATTATGTTTGCATCTTTCTGCTTGGCTATTTCTTCCATCTCACTTATTGATTCACCATCTGCATCTTCAGCAAGCTCGAATAGCTCATCTCTGCATATATATCCTGTTAGAGAAAGCTCCCCAAAAACATACAGGTCAGCTTCTTCCTTCTCTATAAATCGAATCATCTTCTTCATATTTTTCCTTTTATTCCCCACCTTTGGCTCCATGCTTACTGCCATTGCTTTCATCGCAAGAAATAAATTGAATTAAAATATAATCTTTTGCATGCTTGAAATAAATGAAGAAGAAACTGTGGAAATAATAAGCAATTTCATTAAAGAATATGTTGAGAAAGCTGACAAGAAAAGAATCGTTATAGGATTATCTGGTGGAATAGATTCAAGCCTTGTTTTAAAATTGGCTATAATGGCAATAGGAAAAGAAAATGTTTTTGCTCTATTTTTACCCGAGACTGCAACACCACTGCATGACTTCGAACATTCTCGCCTTATGGCAAGGATGACTGGGGTAGGCTACACAACAATAGACATTTCTTCAATTGTTCATTCCATAGTTGGAAAAGATGAAATTGATAAAGTGACAATTGGAAATATAAAAGCAAGAATAAGAATGATTTATCTCTATAAATATGCAAATATGCTTAATGCTTTGGTCTGTGGAACTTCGAACAAGACGGAGCTAATGCTTGGATATTTCACAAAATATGGCGATGGCGGCGCCGACTTCATGCCCATTGGCGATTTATATAAAACGCAGGTTTATATGGTAGCGAGACATCTGGAGATACCAGAAGAAATACTGAGGGAGCCACCCACAGCTGGATTGTGGAAAGGGCAAACTGATGAGCAGGAACTTGGATTGCCGTATGAGAAAATAGATAAGATTTTATATGGCATTGAGAGGAAACGAGATTTTAATGAAATTGCTTCCATGGCAGAAGTTCAATTACAGGAAGTGGAAAGAATATATGAAATGGTGAAGAAAAATGAGCACAAGAGAAGACTTGCAATAGTTCCAAAAATTGGATTTAAAACAGTTGGATTAGACTGGCGATTTCCATTGCAGATGAAATGATTTTATGGTGAG
>JAGGYX010000111.1 GCA_021162305.1 Thermoplasmata archaeon
TCATCCAGAACAACGACACAATCTGGTTCATATATCTGCGTTTTTACTCTAATTTTTTTGTCATCGATGCGGGTAAATGCTCTGACAGGTGCTCCTCTCCTTTCTGCTCCAAAAAATGGGAATGAAACAGCATATTTTCCTTCCAGAAAAGCAGCAAGCGCCAAAGCTTCTGCTGCCATGCGCCCTCCTTGACCCCCTCTTCCGTGGAAGCGTATCTCATACATACAATGGCGTAATGCTTGTTGCAATATTAATGTTGTGGTGAGCGTTATTCCACAATGCCTTCGACATGCGTTAGCTTTGCATTTGTTATTTTCACCATTGCAAATTCTCCTATGGTGGCATTTTTTGCATACACGCTTTTGTAACCATCTGTTTTTCCTATTGTCCACTCGCCTCTTTTTTCGAGAAAAAGAGCTTGAAATGTTTTTCCTATGAGCTTTTTGTTTCTTTCATATGAAATTTTTAGTGCAATTTCAGATGTTATGCGAGAGCGTTGTTTTGCTACCTGAGTTGGCAACTTTTTTAATTTTGCTGCCTCTGTGTAAGGGCGGGGGGAAAAGCGGGTTACATTTGTTATATCTGGTTGCAATTCTTTGATTGCTTCCATTGTTTCATTGAAATCTTGCTCGCTTTCACCGGGGAAGGCAACAATTATATCTGTGGCAAAAGTGGAATGGCTGAATTTTTTTCTGAATGCATGAACAATTTCCTTAAATTGCTCATAGCTGTAACCACGCCTCATTGCCCTTAGTATTTTTGGTGATGCAGATTGCAATGGCAGATGCAAGAATTTATACACTTTTTCATTTTCATATGCCTCCATTAACTCATCGAAAATGCGATATGCCGATGAAGGATGCATCATTCCAACACGGATGCGGAATTCCCCTTCTATGGAAGCAATTTCATTTATCAACTCTGGCAGACTTTTTCCAATGTCGATGCCATAGCTTGCTGTATCCTGTGTTGTAAGGCGAATCTCTTTGCATCCTTTTTCAATAGCTTTTTTCACATCTTCGACAATGCCTTCCATTTGAAAAGAGAGAAGCTTTCCTCTTGCAATCTTTGTTATACAATATGAGCAATTATATAAGCATCCTTCTGCAATTGGAATGTTAAGGCGAATGCCAATTTTGCGAGGAAGCAAAACCTTCGGCTTTTCAATAAAATCACGCTTCCCTTCAATTACATCTACAATATGATGAATGTAGCGAGGTGGCAGAAGCATGGCGTGCGGCGCAATTTTTTTTACAACATGAGGCAATGCAGAAGCCATACATTCCGCCACCACAATTTTTTTCCCCATTTCATTAAATTTTTTAATTCTTGAAATCATGCGCTGCTGGGTGGCATCGACGACAATACAGGTTACAATAACAACAACATCAGCTTTGTCCGTATCACCCACAATTTCATAGCCACGCTGTAATAAAATGCCCTCCATGATGGCTGCATCGCCCTGTGCGGCGGCACAGCCATAGGTTTCAATATACACCTTCATTTCATATCGTCCATTTCTATTTTTTTGAGCTCATAGCCTTTTGGGCATTCAACGTCGCCTGCAATGCTAACTATGCGATATTCTTTTTCTTTTACAGGAGGATTGCAATATCCATATTCTGTGCAGCCAATGAAATCACATTTTATGGGGTGCCATTCTATGGCAGTGGCTTCAGCCTGCTCCTTTTTTACATTTGCAGTGATTGGCAATTTCTCGACTTCTACAGCAACAACCTCGCCATGCAAAGAGCATTTATGAGATTTATCTCTAACCTTCGTTATCCTATATCTCCTCCCTTCTTCCAGATTTGAACAAACTGTCTTGAGTTTGCAACTCCTGCAATTTTTTGTTATTCCAAGATACATAAATTCAATGCCTTCTTTCGCCAGCTTTTTCCCTATTAATGTAACAACCATCATATCACCCCTGTAGCTTTAGCAAGCCTTTCTGCAGCCTCTTTTGAAATGCCATCTGCTCCAAGTATTGTATATCTCTTCCTCATTTTATGAGCTATTGTCAAAGCCTTTATTATATCTTTTTTTGGCACACCCAGTTCTTTGGCTGTTGTTGGCGCTCCTATCTCTCTTAAAGCATCTCTTACAGCTTCCCAGTCTCCACCATGCAGATACATCATCATTATTGCGCCAACGCCGCACTGCTCGCCATGCAAAGCTTTACCTGGCGATATCACATCTAAGGCATGGGAAAACATATGCTCAGCCCCACTTGCAGGACGAGAAGAGTTGGCGACGCTCATGGCAACGCCAGAAACAATCATTGATTTTACGGCAATCCATATTCCTTCTTCTATACCAGGCTTTATATATTTTGCATTCTCTATAAGCAACTCGGCAGCAGTTTTTGAAAGGCTTGCTGCAAAAGAGCTGAAATATTCCCCTTTTAAACGTGAAGCAAGTTCCCAGTCGAGTATGGCAGTCAAGTTGGATATAACATCGGCACAGCCTGAGGCGAGCATTCTGAACGGAGCCTTTGAAATAATTGTTGTATCAGCAAGTATTGCAACAGGAGAGCGTGCTTCTTTTGACGCCGAGCTTCCATTTTGCTTTATCGACGCTCTCGGAGATGCTATTCCATCATGAGAAGCTGCGGTAGGCACGCTTATAAATGGCTTTACTGTTTTATGCGATGCAAGCTTTGCAACATCAATTACGCTCCCGCCGCCGACGGCTACAACAAAATCTATGTCATCTTTTTTAATTTTTCTTGTAACTTTTCTGACTTCCTTCATTATTGCACTTTCAACAACAATTTCATCCACTTCATAATCTTTCTTTAACTTGTCTTTAACCTTTTCTCCGGCTATTTTTTTGGTTATATCTCCTTCAACAATCAAAGCCCTTCCCTCCATGTTTACCCGCTCGCACAACTTGTTAATGCTATCTAAAACTTCATGGCCGACAATGACATCTCTTGGAAATTCCATTGCTTTCGATTTGGCAAAGGGCATTAATGTATATGCACGCCTTCCTTTATTATTTTTTTGGATTCTCTATCTTTTAACAATGAGCTGCAAATCCATTACATTTGTTCCAGTATAGCCAGTTATTATTGCATCTTTCAATTTTTTGAAAAAAGTATGGGAATCATTGTTTTCAAGGTATTCATCTGGGTTCAATTGCAATGCCATCGCCCTTTTCATGCTATGCCCGTCTGCTATTGCGCCAGCAGCCATACTATTGCCATCTATGCCATCGCTGCCTACGGAAGCGAAAACTATTGGCATACTCTGCAACTCTGGCAAGGCTGCCAAAACCATTTCCTGATTTCTTCCTCCGATGCCGTTTCCTTTTACTTTTACGACTGTTTCACCACCCGCTATTATAATGGAGTGATATCTCGGATAAACCTTTGCATATTTTGCCAGAGCGATGCCAATTTCTTTTGCCTCTCCTTGTAAATCGCATTTCAGAATTTTTGTATAGTAGCCTCTTTTTTTCCCTTCATTTTCAGCTATGCTGCACGCTTTTTTTATATCTCCTATAATGACATTTTCAGCATGTGTTTTTGAAGGCGTTTCTCGTATTTCGCCTTTCATCCCCTTTTTAATTACTTCCATCGCTTCTTTATTTTTCACACCATACTTTTTCAAAATTTCATATGCATCTTTGAATGCGCTTTCATCGCCTGCTGTAGGACCAGAAGCTATGGCATCGACAGGATTTCCAATTATATCGGAGATTATCAACGCTACCATTCTTGCTTCAGTAGCCATCGCGAGCTGCCCTCCTTTAACATGAGAGAGATGCTTTCTCACAATGTTGAGCTCTTCGATGCTGCAACCAGCTTTCATAAGCTGATTTGTTACTTCAACCATGCTTTCCAAAGAAATACGAGGCATGCAGAGCATCGCGCTGCCGCCACCTGTTATGGCAACGATTATTAAATCATTCTCGCCAGCTTTTTTTACCAATTCAAGAATTTCTTTACTTGCCTCAACATTCTTTTCTGTAGGAAATGGATGGTCTCCAACAATGCATTTTACCGATTTTAGTTCTTCCTTCATGCTGCTTATAACAATGCCATCATCAAAGTATATGAACTCCTCCATTGCCTTAACCATTCTTGCTGCAGCCTTTCCAAAACCAACCAAAAAAATTTTTTTATACGAATTTAAATCAATTTTTATGTTATTAATGGCAATAACATCATTTTTTATTTTTACTGCTTCTTTTACGAGATTATATCCATCCATTCTTTCAAGCACATGCTCCAATATTTTTAAAGCAATCTCTCTTTCATAGGCATATTCTCCCTTTATCAGCTCCTGCCAATTTTTAATCATGCTATGATTTTAAATCACCATAGCATATATAACTCCTTTTTCAGAATGGAAGAAATAGTTAACTCTATACACATTAAAAACATGACTTCTTTCTCTATACCTTTGTTATTGGCACCTCACCAGGATAACCATCGTATATTTGAGGATGCTGAGGATCTGGTGTCGGCTCTTGTTCTGTTAGGGGTTTAGCGTATGCAAAAGCTTCTTCAGCAGATACCCAACCATCATGATTTGAATCAGCAGATCCAGAAAATCCTTCTATTAAGAAGTGAGTAAAAACAGAATTTTGGAGACGTCTACTTTCCCAAGAGTGCTCGTTGCTTTTTGCTGACATTAGTATCACTCTTCCATGTTGAGCAAGGTAGTTTTGAAAACCTCCACTAAAACAACTATCAAAAATTAACACCATATTTTTTGAGCCAAGTTTGTCTAAATCTTCATCCAATACAGAAACATAGAACAGATTCCATGGATAAGTTACCATAGCTGTTCCTCCATATCCATGTCCGCTGAAGAAAAACAATACTATATCATCTGCATCTTCTTTTGAGTCCATCCAACGAATCGCAGATTCAATATTGCTTTTTCTCGCTTCACTATTTAGATAGCATGTGAACCCTCCGCAGGAGAAGGGCGTATAAGCCCTCAAGCCATAAAATGAGGGTGATGAACATGCTGTACGTTGGAATAGATTTGCATAAGGA
>JAGGYX010000145.1 GCA_021162305.1 Thermoplasmata archaeon
TATTTGTTACTCTTTCATTCATTCCTTGTGGATGAAAAGAATTATTTCCTTCCATATTCTTCATTCTTTTTTCATTCATTCCATTTATATTTGAAAATAACAAAATGGCAACAACAAGGAATGAAAGCAATATTTTCTTCATTTTATGCCTCAAAAATAAACAATGCGAGAAATATAAAATTTGCGTAAAGGTAGATGGGGTTAATTAAGTGGATTGATTATAGCTCATAAACCCATATGCATTCCAAGTAAGCCAGCGATTCCTTTTTCAAGATAATATGGGCAATTTATCTCCTCCAATGAATCAAATTCTTTTCCGTATCTCTCGCTCCTCGACTCAATGCATGTTGTACCATTGTAATTCAGGCAAAACTCACATTGAACCATAAATAAAAATTGTTTCATTATATAAATGAGTAAGTTTTTTGGAATGAGGCACTTTTTCTTTTGAAGAAAAAGAACTCTAAGAGATGCTCTCTCTTGTTTTTACTGCCACGCCTCTTTCAAAAGAAAGCATTTCCTGCCTGTTCATTATTGTCTGCCCTACTGCAATAAGCTCATCATCCTCGCTCACTATCAAAGCCTCATCATAGGGTCGCAACTCATCATCACAATCCAGAACAAATTTTGCAAAAACATTTCTGCCTTCTCTAATAAATGGAATTGCCTCTCTTGCAATAACAACCCGCATTTTTGGCGGAGTAAAAAAAGCATGTAAAGCTTTTGCGCCCGCCGCCTTAAGCGTGAAGAAGCCATCGCTGGCTCGCATCGAAACTATATGGCGACCATTACAATAAACATTTCTTATTTTTCCTGTTGCCTTGCTTTTCACAATTCTTATTTTTCCGTTGAATAATGCTTGCGACGCTCCCTTTCCAAACTGATAGTCTGCTATGCTCCCGATTTTTCTCAAATCATATTCCATTTCATTTTGCCTCGTTATAAGATTTTCCAAAAATTTTTTGAATATTCTGTTGGCATATCTTCTTGTATCTCCATCTGTGAAGCGTGGGAAAACTGATTGGGCGACTGGATAAATTTCATCAAGCTCTATTGGAATTGCCCCAATGGAAGCTTTTACAATAACATTTGCCCGCAATTTTTTCAGCTTTTCATCTCTGCTGTATGGCTTTCCTTTTTCTTCTACAACAATGGTTTTATCAAAATATGGAGTATATCTCTCCATTATTCTTTTATGCAATCTATATATGATGGGGCGATGGATTGAATACCTGCTCACATACATGAATGCCCTTTTCTTGCTTATATTCTCCCATTTTTCCAGCCATTTTTTATTTTTTTTCAGAACTTCCATTGCTTCCATTAATGCAGGATGAGTCGTTGTCTTTCTTTCAACAAGCTCCCATAGACTGCCATCTCTTATAGCCTGCTTCACCTTCTTTATTTCATTGAAACTCTGCCATAAATTATGACATGCAATGGCTTTTGTCCTTTCATTTTTCTCCATCTCCTTTAATTCATCAACGTCATATTTACTGCATACTGGGCACGAACATGGCAATTCTTCAAGCATGCTCAGCTTATATGTCCCATCTGGAAAGATAAGACGGTCATCTTTTGCATATTTTATGTAGGACGAAGAATCAAACAAATCACATCCCAAAAGGGCAGCGAGAGGAAAAATCATTGGATGACCTGCTCCAAATAAATGAACTGGTTTCGAAGGCAGCAGATTTTTTTTACTTGCAACAATCACTTTCGCAAGCTCAAAGAAGCGTTGGCTTTCCATTAATGGGACGACGCCCCCAATTGGATAAACATCAGCGTTTAGCTTAGCAAGCTCTTTTGCTGCCTTGCTTCTCAAATCTTCATATATTCCTCCTTGAACTGTCGTAGCCAGCAACATTTTCCCTTTAAATTTCATTGCATTCCTTGCTCTCTCTATTGTTTTTTTGACCTGCTCCTTTGCTTCCCCATAACTTGCTTCAGAGGAAAAAACATCAAGTATTGTCCCTATATCGCTTCTTATAGCATTCTGAAAGGAAACTATTTCATCTGCATCTATGTCACGCTTTCCATAAACATACATCTGAAAGCTTCCAGAATCTGTCATTATGGGCTTATTAAAGGAAAGCAAAGAATGCAAGCCTTTTTTTAATGCCCCCTCCCTCAAATTTTCATCTTTATAAATTATATATGCATTTGTTATAATTGCTTCTGCTCCCATAGATAGCATTTCCTTAGGCTTTATTATCATAAAATGAGGATTTATTACAGGCAATAAAGCAGGCGTGGTTATGCTGCCATGCCCTGTTTTTAAAATACCAATTCTGGCAAGCCCATCTCTTGCCTTAATCTCAAACATTATTTTCCTCCATGCATTGTCTCTCTAACCCTAACTTCAACAAAAATTGGAGCCTGCAATGGCAAGCCAGCAACTATTGCTGTTCCAATTGGCAAACGTTGTATTTCATTTGCGGCAGACGAAGTTAGTCCTTCCACGCTTGAAACTATGGCTTTCAAATCATTTGGATTTGTCGTTCTTAATATAATATGCGTATTGCATTGCGATATGACATTCTTATCAACTCTTGCAGGTCTTTGAGTTATTATTGCAAGACCAACCCCAAATTTCCTTCCTTCTGTTGCTATTGTTTTTATAATGCCGCCAGCCATGCTTTTTCCTTCGCCCCGCTCTGGACAATAACGATGGGCTTCTTCAATAACAACAAGCAATGGAGGAATGCTTTCTTTTCTTCTTTCTTCAAATATTTTATTTAAAAGCTGAGCAACAAGTATTTCCTGTATGTGGGATGGAATTCCTTTTAAATTTATTATTGAGCATCTTTTTTTCTTAACAATTTCTTCTATTGGAGTATAATTTGGAGAGAAAATTTTTGTTGCATAGATTTGCTCCAATTGCGGGAGTAAATTCCATTTGGCATTGCTTCTTGCTTCTCTAACAATCTCTATTATGTCATTTAAGGTATAGACTCTCTTTTCTTCTCTCGCCATTTTATATGCCTCGTATAATATACCACGCTGCAATGGAGTTGCCTTTGGAACAAGCTGTAGTATTTGTTCAAAATCCATGTTAAGCTCATCCAAGAATAGAGGGACAGCATTTTTGTTCCTTCCTATCAAAGGAGAAAATTCAACAACATTTTTTATATAGCTTCTCGGCTTAACATCAAATTTTTTCATTGACCTAAATTCCTGTTTATCCAAATTTGGATGGCGTAATGAAACATATTCTCCGTGGGCATCTATAATGACGACTGGCAATCCTTTTTTAATCATCTCTTCAATTATGACACCCATCACATAACTTTTCCCGCTCCCACTTTTTGCAAGAATGCATAAGTGCTTTTTTATAATTGTTTCAGGAGATAAAAAAACCTTCATGTTTGTATCCTTTAGTAGCCCTATGTAAATTCCATCATCTTCTATTCCAACAATTTTTTTTATTGCTTCATAACTTGCTTTATATACAGTGCTTCCAACTTTGAATGGACTTCTTGCCATATATTTTCGATTTGCATATCCTATAACTTCAGCTTCTCCTGTTGTGCCGCTTCTATCCTGCTTAACTTCCTTAATTTGTGCCAATGCAAGACCATCATGCTCTATGCAAACATAATCAAATTTTTTTATTTCCTTACTTGCAGAAAAAACGAAGCTTGATGTAGAGCTGCTTATAATCTTCCCTACTTCTTCCATTATCCTATGTATCTCAAATCTTCCTTCTCACTTTTTTCAGCTGCCAATTCCATCTTTTTAATTCTCTCTGTTATTTTTTTAACTTCCATAGCCTTCTCTTCCAGCTTTGCAAAGCTTATGTTGATGCCAAGATACTTTGTAAGCACTTCCAGAACTTGGCGAGCACTATTGGGGTCCACAATATAGCCAGCTGTCTCACCCATTAAGCATGCACCCTTCATTCCTCGCAGCATTCCCAGACCAAGAAGCAAGCCCGATGCGCCGATAATGCCGCCGCCGGGCTCGTCCTTGAAATTTACTCCATATTTTTTTAATTCCCTTACGATTTCAATATGTGTCGCCGCTCCTGTGACGCGCGGCTTTTCAACTTCTATTCCAGTTCCATAGCCGCCAAGTGTGAAAATCTTTTTTGTTCCATATTTTTCAACTATGTCAAGTATGGCTTGAGCCAGCATGTATTGACCGCGGGCAGACATTCCTTGGTAATCTCCAACTAAAATAACAAGCTGTTTATCCTTTCCTTTCCAGTAATATAATTCATTTCTCACAAGCTTTATTGTTCCATCATCATTTATTAGCACCTGTGGGGGAAAATCATTGGAATAAACTTCTGCAAATTTTTTCGCCTTTATTTCATCTATTAAATGCTCTGCCGCAAGTTTTCCAACATTCCCAACGCCTGGTAGCCCCTCTATCAAAATTGGCTCTTTAAGGCGTGGTTTTCGAATAAATACGACGCTTGCCTCACTTATCCTGAATTCTTCCATTTCATTACCTCCTTTTTTAACATTCTTCTATATTTTCCATATCTGTCCTGTGGGGAGAAGCGTGGCGGTTCTTTTATCACCGTCTTCTCTCCACATATAGGACAAATATCCTTTAAAGTATATCTTCTGCATTTATAACAATATTTCATTTTATTTCCCTTTTAAAGCTTGCTGTCCCTCCATGCTTCTTTATATACTGTATCGCCTTTTCCACCTGCTGCTTCATTATTTTCTCAGCCATTTTGTAATCTGGAGCAATCACTTCTATTCTATAAACAGGAGCTGAAACATATCTTACCCTTGCTTCTGCACCATCAAATTTCTCCTCCATTTTTTTCAGGGCTTCCTTTATATACTTTATCCCATCTGATTTAAAGCAGGTCATTTCAACATAGCCAGCTATCTCAACAATTGGAGGAGGTATGTTTTCCTTTGCAATCTCTATGAATTTTTCCATCCATTTTCCTTCAAAACCTTCTTTCTCCAAAATCTTCTCATCCTTCAAAACTTCTTCAAAAGCTGTATAAAGATTGCCAAATTTTTCA
>JAGGYX010000103.1 GCA_021162305.1 Thermoplasmata archaeon
GTATATGAATAATATCACATGGAATACCTATGGAATATTTATAATGAGCAACTGGAGTTGGCTTTACTCATGGAATACAATAAGTACTAACAATATCTCTAATAATGAAGAATGGGGGATTATTTTATTAGGAGTAGACAACGAAACAATTGTTGGTAATGATATAACGTGGAATAGTTATGGAGGTATATATGCTGAATCTTGCGAAAATATAACAATAGAAGACAACAATATCTCCTATAATGGATGGATGGATGCAGACACTGGAATTTATTTCTATTATACAAATTACAGTTATATTATAAACAATACAATAGTTGGAAATATGGAGGCTGGAATATGGTTAGAGAATTCTTCTTGGAATAAAATTATAGAGAATTATATTGCAGAGAATTACTGGATATATGATGGACCTGCTACAGGCATTCATATCACAGGGAATTCAAATCACACACTCATATTTGGAAATACAATAACAGAAAATGATGGTGGAATATATGTAGAGGGAGGACCAAATGCAACTGGATACTATTACAATACAGATACACAAATTCACTGGAATAATATATATGATAATCAGTATGGTGGGGTATGGTATGATGTAATAGGATTCACTCCTTACATAGATGCAACATGGAATTATTGGGGCGCTGATAATGGGCCCTATAATGATACATGGGCTGATCCTGTAACTGGGCAACCAGCAAATGGAGATGGAGAGAACATTAGCTGGTATATTCATTTTGACCCATGGACAAATGTGAGCGTTGAACAATGCAATTATTATGAAATTGGCACAGGAAGTCATGAATTTAACTTAACAGAAGAAATGAAAATAAAGGTTAATGTTACAACAAGTGGAAATACCTGGATAACAATAACAAACTATAGCGGAAATCCGAGAGGGAATGAGCCAACAGAACTTATGCCACTATTCTTTGTTGATGTTAGCGTCGGAGATGAATCTGTTATTCAATGGCCAATAAATATTATAATATATTATACTCAAGCAGATTTAGATAATGCTGGTTTGAATGAGCAGCAATTGTTGGGCATAGCATTCTGGAATGAAAGTAGCAAGATGTGGCAATATTATAACGATACTGGAGTGAATAGGAATAATATCAGTATTGGAGGAAAATGGTATGAAGGATATTTATGGGCGAATGTTTGGCATCTGACGCCTTTAGCTCCTCTTGCTGATATTACACCGCCAACAACATATATAGAAGTAGGCTTACCAAATTATAATGGCATATGGGTTAATTTCACAACGCCAATATGGCTTAATGCCACCGACAATGCAAATGGTTCTGGTGTAAATGCAACATATTATCGCATCTGGAATGGCTCATGGCATCCTGCTGATATGAATGATTATTATTGTGGAAACCATAATATCACTTTAATTGGTTCAACATACTGGTATGTTGCTTATAACAATACAGTTATTTTCAATCCAATTCATTTCTGCGAGGAATGCACGCATTACCTCGAATATTATAGCAGAGATAATGCAGGAAATGAAGAAAGTGTGACAAACCAAACATTTTATGTTGATGATAGTCCACCAGAAGTTACGAAAGAATATGGAGAGCCGAAATATATAGAGGGACCATTTATTGACCAGAGCCAGACCCGACACAGTTTAAGGTATACTGGTTATCCTTATTATCGACAAAGCTTCAAACCAAATGCAACTGAAATAGACGCTGTTAAATTGTATCTAATTATCCCAAACACTCCAGCCAATGTAACAGTTAGTATTTGTAAGGATTCTAATGGAAATTATATTTTAGGGCAAGCTATGGTCAGATTTAATACTTCATATGATGGATGGTTTAGATTTAACTTCACTCACTCTATTGGAGTGATACCAAATCGCACATATTATATCTTTTTGAGGTTTGATCCGAGTGATTCAAATGGTTGGTATATCGCTAGTAACGGCCAATTTTATACTAGGGGAGAGGGTTATGCAGGTGCTACACCTGCAAACGATTTTACTTTTCAAACATTATACTACAAACATTACATTACGAAAGATACACCAATATATCTCAATGCAACAGATATTCCAAAAGAACCAACAAAACTCAATGGAACGAATTTTACATGGGTATTCTCATCAATATATGATAACGACAGCATACATTGGCTAATTAAGAATTTTGCAAATAAAGATATATATATCCATAGATGGCTAAACTTTAGCAAAACAGTCATTCCTCTAGATGCATTAACTTGGGATGGAACAGGAGTAAATTGGGATGGGCCTTATCAGGATACGATACATCATACCACAGATATATACCAATATATGCCACCCAATACAAGAGCGTGCCTCATCAGGTATAATGTTTCATGGAATGGTGGCGAGGAATTTGCCCGTGTTATTGCAGAGGCAATTGTATATTATAATGGTTCAAGCTGGGTGATAAATTATACGCTCATCAATTTTGATATTCTCAACAATTATAGCATGCCTGTAAATGACTTTGAACTCGAGTTATACAATGCATCTGGCAGCCCAATCACTCCAGCTGACATCTACGATTACTATGATGGATGGGGGGCGTCGCCAGAGATAAACAACAGAAGCAATGGCATTGAGCTTATATGGAGAGGAGAGCCAATAGATGGTGGAGAATGGTGCCATTTCGGATTGAATATTAGCAAGGAGATTGGTGAAGATGTTTTATCTAATGTCGTGTATAATTGGACGGTTCATTGTGGCGTTGGAAGCTATAAGATATATTACAGAGTATGGAATAATGTAACAGGATGGAGTGATTGGAATAGTGGAGAATGGAACAGCAGTGTTATTTTCAATCTTAGCAGCATAGGTGATAACTATAACTGCACCCATTACATTGAGTATTATGCTATCGACGATTTAGGAAATAATTACACTGAGCCATTGAATCAAACAGTATATGTGGATAATTCGCCACCAGTTAGCCAAGTTAACATTGGTGACCCAAGTTATTATAATGCTGACGAGCAAATGTGGTTTGTTAGAACAGACACGCCAATATGGATTAATACAAGCGAAAATTACAGCGATAATAATACATGTGATTCAGGTTATCAATACTTCCATTGGGAAGCTTACATATGGAATGAAAGCATGAATGATTGGCAGCTATGCAATATTTCAGTATGGAATGGAACTGCATGGAGAAACGAAAGCTCTGGTAATGAAACAGGCAACACACTAAAATTCCATTTCAATGAAGAATGCCATCATAAAATAGTTTACTATGATGTTGACAATCTTGGCAACTATAGAATACAGGAAACTGAATTCAAAGTAGATGACACACCACCATTTGTTGAAATTGAAATCAGCAGCGGTCCATCTGTAAACTATTATGTTACGACTCATACATATCTCCGCGTACATGCAGAAGATAGAGGAGAATGCCCGGTTGAAAGTGTTCATATAAAATATAATATATGGAGCGAGGCAAGAGGGTGGTATTATAACTGGGGCAATCTTCCAGAATTTGATGATGAAATAACGAGTCCATTCAATTTCACAGAAGAGTGCAGGCATTCAATATGGTATAATGTGAGTGATGACCTTGGCAACTATGTTGTCAACAATATATCATATAAAGTTGATGATACTCCTCCAACCTCATATGCATATCCAGCTAACGAAAGCATAGTTGGAAAAACAACAGCCATAACGATTCAATCATCTGACCCAGGAGAATGTGCCATTGACAGCAGCACAATACATTATCGCATATGGAATGGAAGCTGGTCATCATGGATAGCAAGCGGAGGCGGTTCTTCTGTAACATTATATTTCAATGAAAATTGCACTCATTATTTGCAATTCTGGGCTGGAGACAGCCTTGGAAATGCTGAGACGAGCATACATAACTATACATACTATGTTGATGATACTCCTCCAGAAACAAATATAACGGTAGGAAAACCAAATGTTTCAATAGCAGGCAATAAATATTTTGTTACAAGCCATACGCCAATCTGGCTTAATGCAAGCGATACAGGATGCAATGGGGGAGCTGGAGTAAAAGAATTGCATTATATAATCATGTATAATGGACAGCCACAGCTTTATGTGGTTTATGACAATCAGGCTGGAGATTTGAATTCGACAAAAGGAATAATTTCAACAAAATTCACATTCGGCGAGGAATGCAATCATACCCTCGAATACTGGAGCATTGATAATGTAAGCAATGAAGAAAGCCATCATATTGTTTATTTCCTTGTTGATGATAGCTCGCCATTAATAAACAAAACAATTGGAGAGCCACAATATGAAAAAGATGGAGAGCTATATATAACAAGTAGCACACCAATATGGATTAATGCCAGTGATACTGGAGCAACAGAAGAATGCACAGTTGCTTCCGTTCATATAAATGTGTCGGTATATTCCTTCGCTACTGAAAGCTGGGAATATTATGAGGATGTAGTGGAGGACGGATGGGCACATGTATATTTCACCATTGATGAGGAATGCAAACACTGGATAAACATTACGGTATGGGATGATTTGAACAATACAGTATATCATAACGAAACAGTTTATGTTGATAATACGCCGCCAATATTGAATAAAGAAATAGGAAAGCCGAAATATGAGAATGAAGAAACGATATTATTTGAAGATTTTGAAAGCTGGCCACCAGCAGGATGGACAGATGAATGTGGTATATGGTTTGCATCTTCTACAAATAATGCAGGAGGAACATCACCAGAAGCATGGTTGCATTGGCAGAATGCTGTAAGTGGTTGCAAGCTTTATACTTATGCAATTAATACCACTGGTTATATAGAATTGTTGCTTTCCTTCAAAACTTATGTAGATGATTATGCTGGCGGATATACATTGCATGTGGCAACAAGTACAGATGGTTTAACTTGGCATGATGTATGGAGTATAAGTCCAACCTCTGACTATGGACCATCCACAGAGAATATTGTGCTTACAACTGCAGATGGAGTAGGCTCACCAACATTATATATAGCATTTATAGGTACTGGAGATTTATGGTGGGGGCTGAATGACTGGTATATTGACGATGTAAAATTGGAAGGAAAACCATTATTCATCACATCTCATACGCCCATCTACCTCAACATAACAGATGCTGGTTCATGCATCGTAGGCTCATTGCATGTCAAAGTAGGAATATACAATGGAACATGGAATTATACATGGTATAATAGCAGCGATAGCCCACTCAATCTAACAATATTCATGCATGAAGAATGCATTCATTATCTCAACATAACAATGTATGATGATCTCGGCAACGTTGCATATGACAATGAAACATTTTATGTTGATGATAGCCCGCCAGAAGGAAGCATAGATATAAATCCATATGTGCAGGAAGCACCATTATGGATAAATGTAACAGCTTGGGACATGCCAGAATGTGCAGCGAGTGGAGTAAAAAATGTTACATTGTATTATCGCTACTCCTGCAACAATGCAACATGGACAGAATGGAATGAAATGGAAACAAAAACAATGCAGCCATATTCATGGTATTTTGCAACACTTCAACCAGGCTACTATGAATTCTATGCAATCATATATGACAACCTTGGTCATGTTAATTCTACATCAATAGCGAGACTATGTGTTCCATTGAATATTACATATGAATTGCACAAAGGATGGAATTTGATTTCTGTGCCTATAAGCGTGACATGGAAAGCATGGGATTTATATAACTATACTGGCAAGGTCATCACAACAATTGTAATGCTCAATAAAACTCA
>JAGGYX010000204.1 GCA_021162305.1 Thermoplasmata archaeon
ATATTCTTCAATATTCTCAATCCCATCTATATCAGGATCAAGCTTGCTGTGCTCATTGTAGGTAAATGGATCATATCCATATTTCCATTCCCATGATGTGGGGATTCCATCTCCATCAGGATCAAGCTTGCTATCATCTACAGTTGGATCAGTTCCCAAAACATTTTTCTCAATCCAATATGGTATTCCATCGTGGTCATAGTCAGCTTGATAAATATTAAACCATACTTCATAGTTTTTACCAAGATAATGTCCCATTCCATCTTCGTCTCTGAAAGCATCGTCTCCACTCCATCTTCCCGTGCGATAATCATATATCAACGAAATCCTCTCCTTTTCCACCTCTTTATAATCTTTTTTGAATAAGCCGATAGGCTCGAGTTCAATTATTGAAATTGTAACACTCGATTTCTCCTTTTCTTCTTCAACATCAAATACCATTGAGCTTTCATAGCCAATTGTATCCCATGTTTCATATACTCCATTTTCCCCAACATTTCCCTTTGAGCTTCCTTCCTCGTTGTCAACCTTTATCACATAATAAAATCTTGGCTTTTCCCTCCATTCAATTCCATAACTTAGCATTTTATTCATAAGATTGCGATTTCTTATTCTTAAAATTTCTATAAATAAAGCCTGATTCTCCATTGGGCTTATGCGGTCATCAATGGTTTTCTCTTTTACTTCTTTTCTCGGTTGATGGGAAAATTGCAGATAAATGAATAATGCCAAGATAATGATGAAAATTATAATAATAGCCATCGTTTTTCTACTTCTCATATTCACACTCTTAAAGATATTTTTATTTTTATAGATTGTGCTTTATAGCTTCTTTCACCATTTTCAATACTTCTTCTTTTGCTTTTTCCATATCATTGCTTTTTATCCCTGCCATGCCAATTGTTCTTTTACCTCCTCCTTTGCTTCCAAACTTGCTTGCAACATTTTTCGCAATTTCAGAGCAATCCAGCGATAAATCAGGTGAGCATGCTATGGTTAAAATTGCATTGTCATTTTTCATGCTGGCTGATATAACAACACTTTTTTCATTTGTCAGCTCTTTTATTGTTTTCGCTGCCATCTCATCCTGCATTATTATTCTTATGCCATAATATTCTTCATATTTTGCAACACTTTTCTGCATTCTTTCCATTTCCTTCTGCATCCTTTTATTTTCCTTCAAAAGCCTTTCAATAGCTTCTTTTAAACGAGAAGGTTCTGTTTTTAACAAGTTTGCAGCTTCTTTTAACAGGCTTTCCTGCTTCTGTATATATTCTATAGCCTTTTCTCCTGCACAAAATCGAAGCCTCTCCACGCCATCTTGAATACGCTCTATTCCAACTATCTTAATCATTCCTATTTCGCCAGTATTATTAACATGCATGCCTCCGCATGCCTCGCTATCTATTCCAGGAATTTCAACAATTCTAAGCATATTCGTTTTTGGTGCCCCACCCTGATACAAACGCATCCCATATTTCTTTTCCGCCAGATCACGCCTCATGAATTTCTTTATAACTGGCTTAAATGAAGCAACCATTCTATTTGCCTCCTTCTCTATTTCCTTTGCCTCTTCTTCTCCTATTCTTTTATAATGTGTAACATCAAGCCTTGCTTCATTCTCATCCAGCTCGCTTCCTGCCTGCCATATATGGTTGCCCAAAACTTTGCGAGTGGCAGCATTTATGATGTGCGTCGCCGTGTGGTGGCGCATCATGGAATAGCGGCGATCCCAGTCAATGACGCCATGCACATTTCCTTTCTCCAATTTTTTATCAATGTAATGCAAAACGGCTTTTCCTGCTTTTTCAACTTTTATAACTCTCGCTTTAACCCCATTTTGGATGAGATAGCCAGTATCATATTTTTCTCCTCCTCCTTCTGGGTAAAAGAGCGTTTGATTTAGTATTACAAATCCCTTGCCAGCGTGCATGACAAGAGCATCAAATTCCTTTTCATAGTCATGCTCGTAATAAAGCAATTTTGTTTCATAAGGATATTCTTTTTCTTTTTGCTTTTCCTTCCTACCTGCTTTTGCATGTTTTTGGGCGACCATGGATTCAAAATTTGGTGGAATATCAATACTCACAATCTCCTTAACAATTTCTGGATGGATTCCATGCGAATCATATAGCTCAATTAAATCATCTATGCTCAGCTTTTTCTTCCTCTCAACATATCTTTTGACAAGGCTTTTTCCTCTTTCAAGAGTTGCATAATATTTTTCTCTTTCAATATCCAAAATTTCCTTCATTCTGCTTTTTTCTCTTGCCAATTCAGGAAAATCTTTCTTCAAATAATTCAAATGTTCTTCAATTAACGAGAACATATCAGTATTGCTATCAATTTTGTCCATGAAGCGTAGCGTTCTTCTTATGAGCAAGCGTGCAAGATAGCCAACACCTGTATTTGAAGGAACAACACCATCTCCAAGCATGAAAGCCAGGCATTTAGTATGGTCTGCTATGGCATATGAATATTCATTGGCTATGCCAATCTTTTCTATAACCTGCGGGAATATTGCCTCATAAACATTTTCACTTCCATTCGTAAGCCATACCAGCCGCTCAAGCCCATAACCTGTGTCAACAATCTTCATTGGCATCTCGTCATAATTGCTGCCCTTAACGACGTATTTGCCCTCCTTGGCTTCTTTCAAATTCATGAAAACGAGCGTCGCCACTTCAAGCCCATTCACTATAACTTCAAGGCATGCTCCGGCATTGCCGCCGCCAGCCCACTCTGCCTCTTTGTAGACGACATCATCGATGCCAATACTTTCAAGGAAGCGTTGACAATATTGTATTGTTTCTTCAGCCCAGTAAACTTGCTCGCCATTGTTGAAAGCATGATGACCCATCATCTCGAATATTGTTAGGTGGCGCCCACTTTTTCCAACTTCATCAAGGTCGTTGAGACGGATGCTTGGCTGAGATATAACAAGAGGATTTGCTGGCGGCGGAACTTCCCCGCTTGTAACATGAGGCTGAAAGTCTGCTATGCTTGCTATCGTGAGATAAATATCATCTCTCCATCTTGCCACAACAGGATATCTTTTAAGACGTGTGTGGCCGTGGCGTTCAAAAAATGAAAGAAAGGCTTCCCTCATTTCTCTCAAATCCATTTTTTTGCCCACTGGATTGTCTATGAAGGAGTAGTTATCACATGGATATTCATTGCATGTATTCCTCTCCACTTTACTCCAGAAATATGAGCCACATTTTTTGCACTTCTTTCTAACAAATCCCTCATCCTTAAAGAATTTTAATTGCAGCGTCTTTTGCAATTCAGGATGCATTGATGTATATAGATTGTCATTTATAAAACTATCATGGTAACATGAGAAGTGAATTTCGGAGTCTGAAAAATTTATCCTTAAAAGCGACCATAGTAGAATCTAAATAAAATAAAAAAGTAAATGAGAAATGATGTAACATATAACAGAAAATAAGACGGGTTTCTAAG
>JAGGYX010000107.1 GCA_021162305.1 Thermoplasmata archaeon
ATCTGAATATGAGGAGTAAACATATCCAGTTAAATTCACATTGCAATCAATATAATCTTCAAAATTCTCAGCCAAGTAAGGCAAAGATATACAATCCTTACTCCATTTTTTTAATAGCTCTATTTCATTTGCATATATTACAACATTACCATTCTTTTCTTCTACATTCCCTCTAACCTTTATTATATCTCCATATGAAAAATCATCATGCCATGAATATACATACGCTGTGTAATTTCCTTCCCTTATTTCTATCATGCTACCAAATTTATTTATTACCTTCCCTTCTGTTACTATTTCTTTTCCCTCATATTTCCATAAATCCTTCAATTCAATTTGAGGTGGAGAATATATTTGAGATAATGCATATAAAAATGCAATTCCTGCAATGGCAAGAATCACGTATTTCATTGAAGTAAATACATAAGGAAAATAAAATATTTATCCAAAAACAAAGTATAGCAGCATGAAGCGGAGTAAAGCAAGAAATGGATCAAGGATGTGAAGACGAAGAAACAATGGAATTTTTGCTGTTGGTGGTCCCTCTGGCGGGAGGCGAGATGTTGTGGCATATATGAAGATAACACTGTTTTTCTTTATGGTTGCATGGCTTTCATAAGTGCTGGATGCATTATCTCTCTTGATTATTTGTAAATGGCGAGAGGAATCAATCAAATAATATGCTATTTTATAACGAGCGTCCAACAAATTTTCTATTTTAAGTTCATATGGCATATCATTTCCGTAATTGCTTATCAATATGCTCACATTTCTTTTATCTTTCGATACTCCCGCAATGTATGATGTGCCATTGCCAATATTTGCTTCTATCATATAAGGTGTGTTTTCCATGTAATGAAAGGCAAGATAAGCCAAGGCAGGCATTTTATATTTTCCATCATATGTGAATAAACTCAAATCAAGCCCAAGCAGGCGGGCAAGCCAGCTGTTATCCTGCGTTCCCCTATAACGAAAAGCGCGGTCAATGTTGCAATTTTGGAAAGCTATTAAACAGGATGCAGTAAATGCAGCATTTTTTTCATTATCCTTATCTCTCTGCGGGGATAAAATGCCAATGTTCCATTCTGTATTTATATTCTCGCAGTCATGTAAGCTATATGAATCAAGCAATTTTCTGACATATAAAGATGCTTTATACAAGTTATACGGATTGCTATCATACATATGCCATGAAAAGAAATCTATTGGAATGTTATGTGAGATAACATAATTTAGAAATTCACTGGTAAAATTCTCATTTTTAATGGAAGCAACGCATGGTCCTCCAATTTTTAATGAAGCATCATATTCTTTAAGAGTTTTTGCAGTTATTTCATACAATTTGTAATATTGTTCCGCTGTTCCATTCCAGAACCCTTTTAGATCAGGTTCATTCCATATTTCCCAGTATTTTATATTGAAATGATATCCATGACACCAGCCATCATTATAATGCATTACAATATGCTTGCATATCTCTGCCCATTTTGTGAAATTTTTTGGTGGCAATGCCTTGCTTTTATTGTCGCTTGCACTTTCTCCAAGACGATAGAAAACATTGAAGCCATTTTCAACAATAGATTTTATTACAACATCACTTGAGGAAAAATTGTAGCTTTTTTCATCATTAACGCTTGCATTCCAGTCTGGAAATATGCTACTTATGTCAGTTGGACCATAAAAGTCATGAGTCCTTATGAATTTTATTCCTATTTCTTTATATTGCTTTGTTAGATTGACTCCATTTTTGACTGGCAATGGTCCGTCGTTTATATCTCCAAAAAATTTAATCCTGCCATTTATGGAATTGCAATCAATGTCTATGGAAATGCTGTCATGGTGAATTGCATGAAAAGGAATGAAGAAAATTATGATTGCAAATACGATAAATTTTTTCATGATGTTATTCTATCACTCATATTTTTCTTTTTCCAGCCATTTAACAATGCGATAATATCTCTGCAAAATTGTTATGATGCCTGCGAGAATGAAGTAAATCATGACCCATTCCATGAGGTAATATCCAGATATTTTTCCTGTAAAATACTGAAAAATTGGGGCAAAGAATAAAATTGCAATTCTATCTGCTCTTCCAAGTATGCCTGCATATATTCTTTTGTAACCGACTGCTTGCGCCTGCGTGCCGAGATAGCTTACAAGTAATACGATTGCGATGGCAGCTATGCCTATTTTCTTTTCACACCATTGCGAGGCAGCTATTCCCCCAATTATTAAAGCATCTGAGAATCTATCGACAGCATGATCAATAAAATCTCCTTTCCTGCCAGCTTTTTTACTCAATCTTGCTATCTTACCATCTATGGCATCGAAAAAGCCATTTAAAATTATTGAAATTGATGCTATGAATAAAAAATAATGGCGGGCATAAGAATAATAAAAAGAGAGAGCTGCAATAAAAGCAAATATTAGGGATAGATACGATATTCTATTTGCTTCCTTTCCAAATTTTCTTGCAACTGGTTCAAGCATAAAATCTATTTTGTTTCGCAGTTTATCAAGCATTTTCCATCAACCATTCAGACCAGTCGATTTTCCCGTATCGGGGAGGAGGAAATTCTTTAATGATTTTCTCTATTTCATCGGCAATTTCATCAATGCTTTTTTTAGTTGTATCTATTTCCCATATTTTTTTATGCTTTTCTAAAGCTCTATCCAGTATTATGTCCAAAGCTTCTGCTTCCAGATTTTCTTTTATTTTTCTTTCGTTCCATTTTTTTTCTTTGAGCCTTTTTTCAAGCTCTTCAGGATTGCATCTTAAAATAATGACGGCATCAACATTCAATAGATGGCTCAAATGACCTTCTATAAATAGAATTCCATCCTCTTTTATTTCTTTTATATATTCATCCAATGCATCTTCATCCACTATCTTGCTTTGCCTTTCTTCATCATATCCAATGGTGAAATCGTTGGCTATATCATTTATTCTGATGATTTTATAACCTCGCTTTTCCAATTCATCGGCGATGCTTGTTTTTCCTGTGCCGGGGGTGCCAGTCAAAGCTATTTTCATTTCTGCACCAGTTTTATATATTCATATGCGTCCTCTCCTTCATAAAAGCAATAATGAATGCTGCGATAATTTTTCTTAAAAGCAACGACATCTTTTTTTACCTTGGATGGTTCTTCTTTATCCAGTAAAACACGCTTGAAAAATTTTGCAATTTCTTCCATTTCTCCTTCTTTCATTCCAAGCCTTGTCAATTCCTGAACTCCAAGGCGTATGCCAGATGGTCGCATGGGGTGCTCGTCGCCCGGCACCATATTCATATTTGCAATTATTCCAGCTTTTTCCAACTTTTGTGCTGCCTCCCCACCTTTCCCCTTTTCCACTTTAAACAAAATTTGATGGCTTTCTGTAAATCCATGATTTTTTCCAAGGACATCAAAGCCATAATTGTATAACTCCTCTGCAAGTTTTTTTGCATTCTTGACAATTTGCTCCGCGTATTGCTTACCGAAGGCAAGATGCTCTGCAAAAGCTATGGCTTTTGCTGCCACATGATGAAGATGATATGAAGAAGTTACGCCAGGAAAAACACCCCAATCGAGGTATTTAATGTCCTTGCTTTCATCCCTCGTTTTGTTTGCAAGAATTATGCCTCCTTGTGGGCCTGGCAAAGTTTTATGAGTTGAGCCTGTCATAACATCTGCTCCTTCTTTCAAAGGTTGCTGAAATTTGCCACCTGCTATTAAGCCAAGAACATGAGCGGCATCGTAAACAACTTTGGCACCAATCTCATGAGCAACGTCTGCAAGCTCTTTTAAAGGCGTTGGAAATAGAAAAACGCTCTGTCCAAATAAAGCAAGCTTTGGTTCCACACTTCTGATTAACTTTGCAGCTTCGTCAACATCTATATTCATTGTTTCTGCATCAAAAGGATATGTATGCAATTCCAAGCCCCGCAATCCAGCAGCCCCCCATTTTCCAAAAGAAATGTGAGCGCCATCTGCAGTATCAAGCACTGTAACTTTGTCTCCTGGCTCTGTCCATGCTTTAAATACTGCCATATTTGCTACCGTGCCTGATGTAGGGCGAACATCTGCATATTTTGTCTCGAACAATATTTTGGCAAGTTCTATTGCTTTGCTTTCGACTTCATCAAAGAATTTGCAACCCTGATAATATCTCTTGCCGGGTGTGCCTTCTGCATATCTTCCATGGAAATCTGTTATTAGCATTTCCCTACACAATGGCGAAAGTATATTCTCAGATGCAATCATTGGTAATGCATCGCCAAATAGCCTGTTATTCTCCATAGCCATTTCCCTTACAAACAAAGCTTCCTTCAACCAATCCATGATATTGAAATATGGCAGGAAATAAAAATGTGATGGATTAGACAGCTATAGGAACTGGAAATGGAAGCCATGGGAAGAAGTAAATTCTTCCATTGTTTGTTGCTATTTTGTCTCCAAATATAATCCCTGTAAATGAACCCCACCAGTTC
>JAGGYX010000070.1 GCA_021162305.1 Thermoplasmata archaeon
ACATCGATGGCACACCAAGGCAAACATTTGAAAGCAGCATAGAATGGCAATGGAATGAGTTTTCATTTGGCTACCATACAATCGAAATAAAGGCAATGGACAAAGCTGGCAATGAGGCAAGAGAAGAGATGGAAGCACTCTTCTTCAACCTTTAACCCTTTTTTATTTTTATATTATCTACCAAACTTCCATAAAGCAATTTTCATAAAAAATATATAGCTCCATGAATTTAATGGGAGTGAAAAAGTTAATTGTGATTGCCTTAGCAATATTGATGTTGTTTCCATCTTTACAGTCAAAAAAATTTGAGGAAAACAAGCTTCCTTCCAAAGAAGATATAATTGGTTTTTTGTCAGCCATTCAGGAAAAAAGCAAAAAATTTTTTTCTGGCAAGGGCAACTTAATTAAAGATTTGATTTTATTTTCTGGAAAAATGAATGAAAGCTCGCTTGAAAATGCTATTTCAGAGTTTTATAAAATGAAGGGCATAGAATATAATGAGCCAGCCATTGATTCATTTTTAGATGAGTGCAATTTCTCGCAGGAAGTGAAAAATTCAATAGCATTGCTTCTGTATGCATATATAAATGTTTCAACAAATCCAAATAAAGCTGAATCCATTTTTTTACTGGCTTATTCCATAAAGGAAACAAAATATTATCTCGAAAAATTTGAGCTGAATAAAACAATTTTTGGACCTTATGGAGAAATTGCATTTGGAGGAAAGCATGATGATGAATATTCCAATTACTCTTTCATTGTTGATTTCGGAGGAGATGACAGGTATCAGAAAAGTTGCTTTATCGTTGACTTAAAGGGTAATGATGGATATTTGGAAATGAAAGCAGTAAATGACACATATGTTACAATAGATGAAAATGGAGATGACAACTACACCAATGTCTATTCAATAAATGGAAGTTATTTTCTCTTCGATTTAAATGGAAACGACACATACCGAGGGAAAATATGCTCTTCATATGAAAATGGCTATTCCTTTTTTTTCGATTTCAATGGTAATGATTTATATAAGGGGCTGAATGAAACACAATCATTTTCATATGATGCTACATCCATGCTCATCGATTTCAATGGCGACGATCGCTATTATGCTGGCGACTACTCGCAGGCGAGCAGTCAGGGCGGAGTGGCTTTGCTTATTGATTTTACAGGAGAGGACATGTTCATAGCCGGGAACAGAAGCCAGGCTTATGCCACAGGTGGAAGCATACAGGGTATAAAAGGAGTTGCAATTCTCATAAATTTTGCTGGCTCTGATTTGTATAAAAGTGGCAACTACTCGCAGGGATATGCCAACAGTCTGGGATTTGCTTTGCTTCTTGATTTTCTGGGAGATGATTCATATAATGCAAGGAAATTTTCTCAGGCATCTTCAAATGCAATGGGGGCAGCAGCTTTTATAGATAGCGATGGAATCAACAAATTCAAGCATGGAATGTTCTGTCAGGGCTATATGCTTGGAAGCCTTTCTCTTTTCATGAATAATTTTGAAATGAATGGGAGCGAAAGATTGCTTGATATGATAAATAAATTAGATTTCAATTTCAGCAATTTCCTTAGTTAGCTGCTCTGTAACAAAATCGACAATTTCTTTTGCCTTTCCAATGTAATTTTCTGGATTAAATAGTTCTTCGAGGTTCATTTTTTCTTCCCATCCTTCTTTTTTCAAAATTTCTTTCAAATGCATATTTTTTTTCTTTGCCTCCATGGAATATTTTCTCATCAATTCATGGGCTTCCTGCCTGCTCATGCCAAGTGAAACCATTTTTATCATTATTGCTTCAGCCATTGGCAGTCCATTGCTTCTTTCAATATTTTCCATCATTTTTTCTGGATAAACAACAAGCTTTGAAAAGACATCCTTCATTTTATATACTATCCAGTCTGTAAGGACCAAAGCATGTGGAATTATAAAACGCTCGCTTGAGGAATTTGCTAAATCGCGTTCATGCCATTGTACGGCATTTTCCCATGCTGGCAAAAGATTGCTTTTTATTACACGGGCAAGTCCACAAATTTGTTCGCATGTTATGGGATTTCTTTTATGAGGCATTGTTGAAGAACCAACCTGCTTTTCTTCAAAATATTCTTCTACTTCTCCAATCTCGCTCCTCTGTAAATTTCTGATTTCAGTGGCAAATTTTTCCATGCTCGTGGCAAGGTTGGCAAGAAAAGAAAAGAGATGGACATAGCGATCTCTTCCAACAATTTGCGTGGCTGGTATCTCAGCTTTTAGCCCAAGATTTTTCATTACAATGTTTTGCAATTCAAAAAAAGAATCGCCAAATGCAGCTCCTGTGCCTACAGCTCCCGCCATTTTTCCATAGCTTATTTCTTCCATCGCATTTTCAAGCCTTTTTAAATGACGGAATGTCTCGGAAGCAAAAACGGTTATTTTCAAGCCAAATGTTATGGGCAATGCATACTGTCCATGGGTGCGTCCAAGCATGATTGTATTTCGATATTTTTTTGCAAGAGCAATCAAAACTTTTATAAGTTCGATAAGTTCTTTTTTGATTATTCTTAAAGCATCCTTAAATTGCAGAGCGTTTGCAGTATCAACTATGTCATAAGATGTTGCCCCAAGGTGAACATATTTGCCATATTTGCATTGTTCTGCCAGAGCTTTTACCATAGCCATTACATCATGGTGAATTTCTTTTTCAATTTCCTTGACTCTATCAAGCCTAACATAATCCAAATTGGCTTTTGAGGCAATTTCCTCTCCAGCTTCTTTTGGAATGTTTCCTATGACAGCATGAGCTTTTGCCAACTCACCTTCTACCCTTAGCCAATATGCAAGCCTGCTTTCCTCGCTAAATATTTTTTTTATCTCCTCCCTTCCATAGCGAAAATCAAGAGGGCATATCATGAAAAATAAACATAATGGCTATTATAAGTATTTCCTACCTATTAAAAAATATAGCGTAAGTGATGAGACAACTATGAGAATGGCTATTGCAGAGAAAAAGATAAGGGCTGCACGTGTGATGTTGCTTGAGAAATTTTTTACTATTGTTTTTAATTCTTCCTGAGGAGTTGGTCCGCTATAATTGATTGTTACATATTGGGTCGGAAAAAGATCTTTGCTACTACTATAAAATATAGGAAGATTATACCATAGATTTTTTATTTCTTCCATAACCGTGTCATTTACTCTGTAATTCGGTTTTATGATCATGCCCCATCTAATGTTATATGTGTATACGCCAAACTGGTTTGTATCTCCAATTTGAATTGATGGACCACATTCAACTCTTATTAAATAATCCTTTTTTGTCCAACCACCACTAGGGAAAGAGCATCTTATTGGAAGATTAACACTTTCTCCTGCCGCTATATCTGCTTTGGCATACCCCACATTGTATCTAGTTTCTCTTGCCGTTGGAAAAAGAGAATTTATTAGTGGTTCTGGTGTTAAATCAGCGAGCACGCTTACATGTATTCTATCTTCCAATCCGTTTGTTATTTTAACTATTACATTAAAATTGCCCTTTTCATCCGTTTGTTTATCAGCTTTTACCACCTCGAATGAAATACCATTGGAGTAAACAAATGGACTGATCGTTTTTACTTTTTTCCATATAATAAAGGGATTCTTTATTTTAATTGAATCCACGATGTTACTCAATGTCTCAAAAAAGGCAATCTCTCTTAATAGTTGTTGGGGAAGGAATCCATAGGCAATCACCCATTTCCAGAATTCTTCATTCATAAGGGAATTTCTTATCAGAGTTTTCCAAAATGAATGAAAAATTGGTTCACTTCATTGATTTTTCAATCAAAATTTTCCAAGTTTTTTGATCATTTACATACATTTTGAATTCATGCCATATGAAATTCTTTATTTTCAGTAATCTTATGATGGCTCTCGCTAAGGAATTGAATTTTTAGTTCAAAAATTCTTTTCTTTTTAAAAGAAAATAGATGGTCTATTCAGTGCTTTTGTTCCTTTTTTGAAATAAAATAATGCATAGAATAACTGGGATAAAATAGACAATGCAAAATGTTTTGCAGCATTTATAA
>JAGGYX010000035.1 GCA_021162305.1 Thermoplasmata archaeon
CTTTACGCCCGCATGCAGGCGCAATGGCAGTAATTGGAGGAGCATCCATCTTAGACATGGTTTTTTTGACAGGTGTGATAGCTGTAATAGTCGATGCATTGCTGTATGAAAGTTGATTTTAAAATATGCAAAATAAAGTCCCGGCGCCCGGATTTGAACCGGGGACATGCGGATTTCCGCGGCGGGCGGGTTTGCCGCTTGCGATGCAACTACAGTCCGCCGCTCTAGCCAGTCTGAGCTACGCCGGGTGATATGAATATGCCAAGATTTTTTTAAATTTTTTGGAGTTCTCCATTTCTTCCAGTAGAAATTTGTAACTCATTGTTCCATTCCTTTACCCACCCATTTTTTATTTTTATTGTATCTCCTTCGTTAACCATGTCTATTTCATCATTCCATAGAGTTATTTTAATTTCATTTCCATCATCATCCCTTCCAATTGCATTGCAAACTCTTGCATTGCCTCGCCATGTCGCCACTTTTCTTTCCTCTTCCTTTTCCACTATTTCCAAAACAATTTCCTCAACACTGCTATTTGCTTTTAGCTCTGCAACCTTCATTTTTATGAATGCATTGCAAACTATTTAATCCTTTTCCACCAAAATTGCAACATGGTCTTTAGCATATGGAGAAAGATTTATCATCTGTTTTACCCTGTAAAATTTATCTATCTGTTCTCTTACCTTTTTGAATACTTCTTTTGGCTCCATTGCAACATCTATGCTTCTCGCCTTTACCATTATTATTCCTTTGGGAGCCTTGAACCTTTCCATGTTTTTCAAAAATATTTCAACCTGATTTTTTTGAGATATGTCTTGATAAATTAAATCAATATTCTCAACAATTGCTGCATAACTGGATGGCTTGGAAGCATCACCAAGTATTGGAATTAAGTTATCCCTCTCCTTGCATAATTTAACAAATTTCTTCATTGCTTTGAATGATATCTCCACTCCATATATGATGCCATCTTTTGCTATATCTGCCAGATGGCTTACTGTTGTTCCTGTTGCAACTCCAAGATATAAAATTTTTGTGTCTTTGCCAATCCACATCTCCTTCAGTCCTTTTAGTATGGCAGCTGCCATCTTACTTCGATATGGATTCCATGCCCTGTATTTTTTGCCATTGTATGTGAAAATTTGCTTTCCTCTTCTGTATACTCCTTCAAATATTTCTTCCATTTTTCCTCCTTGTTTTCAGTAACAACGCCTGAGATGTAACATTTATTGCATCAAAAACAGGTGCAACTTTGGGAGCATAAGCATTTTCAAACCACGCAAGCTCTTTGATGTGCATCCTTTTATATATGGCATAGGCTATTCTATCGATATACAACGAGGCATTTTTTCCTATTGCCTGTCCTCCTACAATAATTCCATCTTCAGAAGCCATGAGCTTGATAATTATTTTATCTCCCTTCATATACTCTGGCAATAAATTTGCAGAATATCTTGCATGATATGAAGCATGATTTTGCATGACTCCAACAGAAGCTATTTCTATATCAAACAGCAAAGCAGTCTTTACACTTACGACGGGCAGCATTTTTTCATTTCCTCCAGCAGCATTTATGCCAGCCACCCTGCCCTGGCGGGCTGCTATTGTTCCCAAGCCAACAAGCATATCATTTCCGAAAAAATCTTTTATCTGGGTGCAATCCCCAGCAGCATATATGCTATCATTGACCCTGCAATATTCGTCAACAATTATTCCTCTCTCAACCATGCAATTCTGGCATAGTTCAACGCTTGCTCTATTTCCAGTTGCTATCACAACAAAGTCTCCTTCATAATCTCCTTCATTGGTCTCAACATATCCATCTTCAACCTTTTTTACTCTACAGCCCGTTTTTATATCAATTCCCTTTATATTGTTAAGCAAATATGAAGCCATGTCTGCATCAATCATATTTGGAAGAATTGATTGCATGTATTCAAGTATTGTAACACCAAGACCCAAACTTTTTAAGGCTTCTGCCACTTCCATTCCAATCAAACCAGCTCCAATAATAATTGCCTTTTTTGCATTTGATGCAGCTTTTTTAATTGCCAATGCATCGTTCATATTTCTCAAAACATAGGCTCCTTTTGCCTCAAATGGTATCGCCGCCTTAGCTCCAGTTGCAACAACAATGCTATCATATTCAACAACATCTTTTGCATGCACTTCCATTGAATCAAAGTCTATCTTTTCAACTCCCTCATGCCTGTAGTTTATTCCAACTCTCTCGAACCATTGAGGAGAATATTCCACAATATCATTCCACGAAAGTTCGCCAGAAATAACAAGGGGCAGGGCACATTTTGAATATTCTCCATAGCCTTCGTTATCATATATTGTTATCTCCGCCTTTCTGTTCTGCTTCCTTGCAAACTGGGCTGCTGTGGCGCCAGCCGCACCGCAGCCTATGATTGCAATCTTCATTCACTCACCAAAAAAATTCTTTAATTCATTTACAAATCCTTTAAAGCCGACATGGCGAGGTATAATCTTTTTAGCTCCTGCCTTCAACAAATTTTTCGCAAGCTGTGTATCAAAAAAAGCAGTGAAGCCATATATGTTGGCATTTGGGTCGAGTTTCAATATTCTTTTGCTTGCCTCTACTCCATTCATGCCAGGCAATTTTAAATCCATTATGACTAAAGATGGCTTTTTATTTTCTTTCATCAGTTTTTTGTATATTTCGACGCCTTCCTTTCCATTATAGGCAGAGTATATCTGAAGTCTGAGACCAGCCTTTTTAATATATATCTTCATCAATTCCTGCATTTCCTTTTCATCTTCAACAATAAGGACAACTTTATTCACATATCTCACCCCTCTCCACAATATTCCATATCACCTTTTCTATCCTTCCTATTGCATTATTAACTTTTTTCAGGGTTTCAACATTTTCATTTCTTTCTATAGCAAGCTCAAGATATCCTTTTGCTATTGCTATTGGATTAAAGAAGTGATGAGAAGTTTCTTCAATGAATTTCCTCCTTATTTCATATGTTTTCCTGATTTCTGTTAGGTCCATTAATGTTGCCAGTATCGCTTTTTTCCCTTTATATTCTATGGGGACGATAGCCATGTTGCCCCATTTTATTTTTCCATCCCTCGTTACATATCTGAACTCGCCAATATTTATTTTGCTACCTTCTTCAACTTTTTTCATTTCATCCTCAACCTTTTCTTTGTCTTCAGGATATACAAACCCTAAATAATCCATTTTTTCTATTTCTTTTTTTCCATAATCTATGATTTTTAAGAAAGCAGGATTCATAAATTTTATTTTTCCATCCTGCACAATAAATATGCCAACCATGGAACTTTGAGTTATAGCTCTAAATAAGGCTTCGCTTTCTGCAAGTTTTTCTTCTGCTGCCTTTCTTTCACTTATATCCAGATTCACACTCATTTCTCCTTCATATTTTCCATTTTTATAAACTGGAGTTGATGATATGATTATCGTCTTTATTTTGCCATCTTTGGTGACAAATTTGGCTTCATACCTATTTTTCCCTATTCTTTTCTTCTCCTTTATGAATGCCGCTATCTTCTTTTTCAAAAGCTCTTTCTTTTCATATCCAAGCATTTTTGCAAAAGCGTTATTTACAAAGGTTATGTTTCCATCTTCATCGCATATTGAAATTCCTTCCTGAGAAAGCTCAACAAGCATGCGATATCTTTCCTCGCTCTCCTTCAATTCCTTTTCAATGCTTTTTCTTCTGGAAATATCCCTTACAATTTTGACAATATATTCCTTTCCTTTACCTGAAACAAAATTTATTGAAATCTCAACAGGAAGCAAACTCCCATCTTTTTTAATGTTTTCAGTTTCCATCACAATGCTTTTCCTCGCTTTTAAAATATTCTCCCAATCTTTTTTCAGGCTACCTGAAATTATATGGCTTGAATTCACGCCTTTAAGCTCTTCCCTCTCATATCCAAGCATTCTTGCTCCTGCTTCATTCACATCAACAATGTTTCCTTCTGTTGATATTATGAATATGCCATCTTTTGCATTATTGAAAATAGCCTCAAAAGTTTCTCTCGCCTCTTTTATTTCTGTAATATCAATTGCCACCGCCGCCCCCGCCGGCTCGCCCTGATAGCTTATATTCATGAATGAAAAGAGACCCCATTTTATTTTTCCATCCTTGGTATAAAAAGGGATTTCATACATTTCTGGAGCGACTGACTCTCCTTTTTGCCTTTTTCTTCCCCTTTCCTTTACTATTTTTCTGTGATTTTTTTCCACCAGCTCCCAGAAACGCATGTTTAACAAATCTTCTCTTTTGTAGCCTGTGATTTTTTCAGCAACATCATTTATGTATACAAAATAATCATTTTGATATATAAAGAAAGCAAATACACTGCTCTGAGCCATTTTTTTGAATAAACTTTCGATTTCTTTCTCCCTTGTTAAATCAATTTTGCATGAAATGGTTCTATTTTCATCAAGCTTTATTACCTTTATACGAACATATTTTATTTTCCCATCCTTGGTAATTGCTCTGTATTCGTATTCTGAAGGGGCATGCATTCCCTTTATTCTTTTTGCATGATGTTTTTCGAGCCTTTCTCTATCTTCAGGAGCAACAAATTTTGTAAAATGTTCTCCGAGTATTTCATGCATTTTGAAGCCAACGAGCTTGGCAAATTCTTTATTTGCATAACTTATTACTCCATTTTCTTCAACTACAGTCAGAGGATATGGGGCATTTTCAAAAAAAGATTTGTACATCTTCCATCTATCTAAAGGCGGGGGAGATAAAAATATGGATAAAAGGAAAGCAAGGTTCATTGACTTTTAATGAAGGAGCATATTTAAAATTAGCGAAATTTTCAGCTTTTTTCTTTCCATATTCCATTTATTATATGCACAACATCCCATCCATCTTTTGCCAGTGCCTTTGCAATATAACGGCGATGACACCTGAAGGGCGATTTTTCGGCACACAATATGGCGAGTTTGCATTTCATTGCAATTTTCTTAAGCTTTTCGTATGCATCTTTCCATTCATTGCTGAGCATCCATTTTTCATATCCTCCTCTGAAGCCACCCAAGGCGGCGAAATGAAAATATTTTATGCCATGTTCATAAAGAGTTTTTTCCAGCCTCTCTTTTTTATAATCTTCGAATTTTGAAGTAGGAAATCTTCTGACATCAATGATACATTCTATATTGTACTTTTTCAGCAATTTCAAAAAATCTTCCATGCTTCGATTGGAATGCTCTATGGTATAAACTTTCATTTCCTCTTTATTTCAATTTTTATTTTTTCCCCTTCTATCTCCCATTCAATGCCATTGGATGGTGTGTCATATATAATTTCGCTACTCCTCGTTTCATTTTTTACATATTCCTCCCATCCTTTGAGTCTGCCTTCATCTATTCCAATTGTGGTTATTATTCTGTCCTCCATTTCAAGATTCATTTTCTTTCTCATTTCCTGTATTCTTCTCACAATTTCTCTTGCAAATCCCTCTTTTTTAAGTTCGGGAGTGATTACGATATATAAAGCAATTTTATTTCCATCAATTGAAGAAACTTCATAACCTTCTTTTGGAACTTCTTCGATAATATAGTCTTCTTCATCTATTCCATTTTCCTTTAGCTCTTCTATTGGTGTTGTTTCAATCAAATTTGCTATTTTTCTTGCCTCTTCTTTATACTTTGGACCAATTTTTGAATAATCTGGTTTTGCAATTTTTTTAACAAAGCTGTCATCATTTGAAGCAAAAATAATCTCCTTCACATTCATTTCCTCTTTTAAAATGCCCTCTATATCCTTCAGATTTTCTTCTGAAACAATTATTGCTTTCAGGAGAGGTTGTCTTAGCTTTATCTTCTTCTTGGCTCTTATTGCTCTTGCCTCCTCCGCCATGCTCCTTGCTATTTCCATTCTTTTTTCCAGCTTTTCGTCTATTAATTTTTCATTTGGCTTTGGAAAGTCGCATAAATGCACGCTATCCTTTCCTCCAAGTTCAAGATAAATCTTTTCTGTTATGAATGGAATGAATGGAGCCAAAAGTTTAGCTACAGTAATTAAAACTTCATATAGAGTGGAGTAGCCTGCGAGCTTATCAATGCTTTCTTCTTCAATCCAGAAACGTTTCCTTGAGTTTCTAATATACCAGTTACTTAAATCATTTATGACAAAATTTTCTATGGCACGGGCAGCTTTATGCACTTCATAATTTTCCATTCTTTCTACCACTTCCTTTATAAGGTTATTCAAAGAAGAAAGAATCCATTTATCAAGTATGCTCCTTTTTTCATATTCAACTGCCTTGCTTTCATAATCAAATTTGTCGAGCATTGAATAGGTTTTATAGAATGAGTGCACATTCCACAGAGTAAGCAGAAACCTGCTCAAAGCCTCTTTAACAACTTTTTCATAAAATCGTTTGGGCTGCCACGGGGGTGAGGATGAAATCAAATACCATCTTAAAGCATCCGCTCCCTCATTCTCAAAAATTTCATCTGGCTCAACATAGTTGCGAGCTTTCTTCGACATTTTTTGCCCTTTTTCATCAAGGATGAGACCGAGAGTAAGAACATTTTTATATGCTGGTTTGTCAAAAAGAAGAGTTGATATTGCAAGCAATGAATAAAACCATCCTCTTGTCTGGTCTATGGCTTCACATATGAAGTCAGCTGGAAAGCTTTCTTTAAACTCCTTCTCATTTTCGAAAGGATAGTGCCATTGAGCAAATGGAGCAGAGCCCGAATCATACCATGCATCGATAACCTCTTCAACGCGTTTCATCTCGCCATTACATTTTGGACATCTCAATTTTATTTTATCCACGTATGGGCGATGCAAATCAATCTTTTCTGGCATTTCTATTGCCATGCTTTTTAACTCCTCGATGCTTCCTGTGCAAATTTCATGCCCGCATTTTTCGCACTTCCATATTGGTAACGGAGTTCCCCAATAACGCTTCCTTGATAAAGCCCAGTCTCTTGCTTCTCTTATAAATTCTCCAAATCTTCCATGTTTTATATAATTTGGATACCAGTTTATTTTTTCATTATTTTTTACTAAATTTTCTCTCAATTTTGACATTCCTATGAACCATGATTCTATTGCATAATAAAGCAGTGGTGTATCGCAACGCCAGCAAAATGGATATTGATGCTTGTATTTTTGATAGCCTTCCAGCAAGCCACGCTGCTTTAAATCTTCTATTATGCTTTCATCGGCATCTTTAACAAACATTCCAGCCCATTTTTTTACAGCGCTGGTAAAGCGACCTTGCAAATCGACGGGCTGTATCATTGGCAAATCATATTTTTTACCCACTTCATAATCATCTTCTCCAAAAGCAGGGGCAATATGAACTATTCCTGTTCCTTCCTCCATGGTTACGAAGTCTGCTACAACAACATACCAGCATTTTTTATCTGGCTTAACATAATCGTATAAAGGCTCATATTCTGTGCCTTCGAGCTCTTTACCCTTAAATTCATCTATTATGTCATAATCTTTCAACAAAACATCTGCTCTTTTTTTGGCAAGAATGAATTTATTACCATTATAATTTATCTTGACATAATCTTCTTCAGGATGAACAGCAAGAGCAACATTGGAAATCAAAGTCCATGGAGTTGTTGTCCATGCAAGGAAATATTCGTCTTTTCCTTTAATTTTGAACCTAACAAAAATGCTTGGGTCTTCCACTTCTCTGTAGCCCTGCGCCACCTCATGTGAAGAAAGAGTTGTTCCACAGCGAGGACAATAAGGTGTGACACGATAGCCCCGATAAAGCAAGCCTTGCTTCCATGCCTCCTTCAAAGACCACCATACCGATTCAATATAACTGTTTTCCATTGTAATATATGGATGCTCCATATCTATCCAGAAGCCGACACGCTTTGTCATTCTTTTCCATGCTTCTTCATATTTGAAAACACTTTTTCTGCACTCTTCATTAAATCTTTCAATTCCATATCTCTCCACTTCCTGTTTGTTTTTCAATCCAAGCATTTTCTCAACTTCTATTTCAACTGGCAGCCCATGAGTGTCCCAGCCTGCTTTTCGCTCTATGTAATAACCCTGCATTGTTTTATATCGCAAAATAACATCTTTCATTGTCCTTGTAAGCACATGACCTGGATGCGGAAGCCCATTTGCAGTCGGAGGACCTTCCAAAAAAATAAATTTTTTGCCATCTTTTCTCTTTTCAAGACTCTTTTTAAATATTCCGTTCTTTTCCCAGTATTCAAGTATTTCCTCTTCTATCTTAGGACTGTATTCTGGCATTCAATGGCAAATGGAAGAAAGCTTAAAATGTTTTTGCTTTACCTTACTACTACAATAATAAGAAAAAATTTACGGTTTATACATTGTCTTTCTGTGACCATATTTTAAAAGAATAATTTTATCGCCATTAATCTGATGGATGATTCTAAAAGAGGATATTTTTACACTTCTTAAACCAGCTAATTTATATCTTAACGGTTTTCTTGCTTCTGGATTCTTTCTTAATTTTTCGATGATTTTCTTCAATCTTTCCTTAATTTCTTTGTCTTTTATTTTTTAATGTCTTTTTTTAAATTCTTCAGTATAAAAAATCTTAATTTTAGAAAAGCTCATCTATATTTCCCAGCTCATATATTTTACCATTTTCAATATCCTTTATTGCTCTGTCTATTCCTTCCATCACTTCCCTATCATTCATTATTTCAATGCTTTCTATTATTTGATCAAGTTCTTCCCTAATTCTAATCAAAGCATCAAACACATCTTTTGAGACCGTCAACTTTTCCATGTCTCTTAAATTTATTTTTATTATAAATAGTTATTCACATATCTTATGAAATTTCCATCAACACCATCTCCCCATACCTTCTAAAAAAGAAAAATTGTTTTTAAATAGCTCTAATCAAACTTCGTTACATCAAGCTCACCAGCATATCCATCGTAAAGTTGCGGATGCTGATGGTCTGGTAATCCCCAACGCATATTCACGTACTCTGGAACCTTTTTTGATACGTATGGAAACGCCTCCTCTGCAGATATCCAACCATTGTTGTTCTTATCAAGATCTTTCTTATTCAATGCTCCTCCCACCGGATCCGCAAGGAAGTAAAAGAATACAGAATTTTTGAGTTTTAGTAGATCAACAGAAGACCCCTCATCTTCAGCACAAGAAGTCATTATCACCCTTCCCTGCTTTGCAAGGAACTGTATGGCTCCACCAGAACCGCATGTGTTTATCGGTATAAATATCCCTTTTGCTCCACAGTTATCGAGCCATGGACCCATCGCAGTTTTGTACTGAACCGCCATATCCTTGACAGCAAATCCATACTTTCCTCCATGAGATTTTATTGCCACTAAATCTATATCATCCATGTCATCAACACTCGCAAGCCATTCCATCGCATTTTTTACATCATTGAATGTTGGGGATATCACAACTTTGATATGACTCGGATCCCATCCATGGCTTACGAGAGTATCTCCTAAATCATATGCATCAGCATCAGCGTAATAGCTTATTCCCATGAATGTATCTACACAGCCAAATATTACAGCCCATCTTTCTTCGATGCCATCGGGTTCATCTCCTGTTTTGTGTCCATATGTTTTGAAACAGAAGTCTTTACTTGTATCTTCATTCCATGTTCCTTCATAATTGTAACTGCTTCCTCTATCATAGGGATCTCCGCTACCATAATACCACTTGTAGTACTGCCATTCACTTCCTCCAGTTTGATATACGACTATATAATAGGTCTCTCTCGGATCAAGCTCGGTTTCAAAA